>CAUWNL010000085.1:0-11863 GCA_963559995.1 uncultured Sarcina sp. | reverse complement strand
TTTATAAACAAATTATTAATAAAACAATAATCGTGATTAATATCACAGTATAGGATATCTTTCTATGTTAATATCAGTCAGTAATCGTTAAGTTTTAAACAATAAAGTTAAAAAATTAACTAAAATATAAAGAGACATGGAGGAAAATAATGAGCAATTATGATTTAAAAGGAAACTCCACTAGAGGCCTTACAGGAACAACTCTAGGGTTCTTCGTAGGATTTGCAGCAGTAGCACTTTATGGCTCTACTGCAACTGTTTTTAAAGGTGTATTTCATGATTTAAATCCGGTATTATTAGCATTATTAGTAGCAGCACCAAATTTATCAGGAGCACTCCTTAGAATTCCTTTTGGAGCTTGGGTTGATACAACAGGTGGAAAAAAACCATTTATAGTACTATTTATATTATCAATTATAGGAATGTCAGGATTATATATTCTAGTTGCTTTTTTTACAGATAGTCTAGGTAGTTATTATTCATTACTATTTATATTTGGAATATTATCAGGATGTGGGATAGCAACATTTTCAGTAGGAGCTAGCCAAACATCATATTGGTTTCCTAAAAATAAACAAGGTGTAGCATTAGGTGCTTATGCAGGTCTTGGTAATTTAGCTCCTGGAATATTTTCACTTATTTTGCCTATAGTGGCACTACCATTACTAGGATTATCAGGTTCTTACTTAGCTTGGTTAATATTCCTAATAATAGGTACAGTAGCGTATTGTATTATAGCAGAAAATGCTTGGTATTTTCAATTAGTAAAAAAAGGTGTACCGAAAGAAAAGGCAAAAGAAATAGCTAATAAAGAATATGGGCAAGAATTATTTCCGAATGATAAAATAACTGAAAGTTTAGTAATATCAGCAAAATCATGTAAAACATGGGCCTTAGTTATAATATATTTTTCTACATTTGGAGGATTCTTAGCTTTAACAAGTTGGCTTCCTACTTACTGGACAAGTTTCTTTAAAACTAGTTCAGTAATGGCAGGTGTATTAACTGCAATGTACTCACTTTTAACTTCACTTATAAGAGTATATGGTGGAAAATTAGCAGACAAAAAAGGCGGAGAAGTAGTTACAATGGTGTCATTAGGTATTGCAGTTATAGGTGCAATAGTTATGACATTAGCAGGTTCTATAGGTCTTGCAATACTAGGTGTTGTAATTTTAGCTATAGGTATGGGTGTAGCTAATGCTGGAGTATTTAAAATAGTCCCAAATGCCGTTCCGCATGCAGTAGGAGGAGCTACAGGATGGATTGGAGGACTTGGAGCTTTAGGCGGGTTTATAATACCAATTATAATGGCAAGCTTTGTATCTGGAGCAAAAGGGTATTCAACAGGATTTTTAGTATTTGTAGTTCTTATGATAATATCTATTATAATAGTAGCTATTTTAAAAAAGAATTTAACAAAAATAAAAGCATAAGTAAACTTTAAAAATATATATTTATTATAATAAGTTAATATTTAAGATGTAACCAAAGGGATTGTATGTATGCAATCCCTTTTTCTTAATGAGCATTTTAGCTAATGTGTAGTTTTATCTTATTAATTATTTTCTTCCCAAATAGAAAAACCATCAATGTCAGATGCAAGATTTATCATTACAGATTTCCAATGTTCTTTGTAATCTTCTCCTAAAGTATTAAAAATACTAGCCATTTTGTTATTTTGGACATCTGTTAATTCTTCTGCAAGTTTAGTACCCATTTTTGTTAAGCGAAGTTCCTTTACTCTTTGATCAGTTTTAGATTTTGAGCTTTCAACAAAGCCCATATTTATAAGTTGCTTTAAAGGGGTTTGAAGAGCTTGCTTACTTATATCTAAAAGCTTTAAAAGCTTGTTAACACTAATTCCAGGAAATCTATTTATAAAGAATAAAATTCTGTGGTGTGCTCTTTGTATTTTATATTTTTCTAAAATTCTATCAGGTTCTCTTGTAAAAGTTTTATAGCCGTAATAAAACAAAACTAATAATTCATCTAAATCTTTGTTACTCATAGTAGTTCTCCTAAATCTATATTTTATGTATAACAATAGGTTATAATATAACCCCACTTATATAATAAGTGGGGTTTAAAAACTTTACAACTATTTTTAATTTTTAATATTGATTTTGACTAGAAAATCTATTAGATAAATCTTGTAAAAGTTTAGGGGCATCCATTTTGCCCATAACAATTTCAACAAATATAAGTTTATCTGTTATAGTATTTATTTTCCCTAAAGACTCATCTAATTCTTTAGCATTTGTAACTTTAAATATTGTGCTTTTAGATTCACCATTAAAAACTTTAGGAAGAGCTTTATAGTCCCACATGTTTATATCGTTATAATGTCTATTTGGCCCATGAATATATCTTTCAACAGTATATCCATCATTATTTATAACAAATATTATAGGTTTTAAATCATTCCATAACATAGTTGATAATTCTTGAGCTGTTAATTGGAATGAGCCATCACCTATTAAAAGTATATTACGACGAGTTTTATCAGCTATTTGAGTTCCAAGTAAAGCACCTAAAGTATATCCAATTGAACCCCAAAGAGGTTGTCCTATAAATGAACAGTTTTCTTTAAGATTTAAAGTACAAGCTCCGAAGAAAGAAGTTCCTTGTTCAGCTAAAATTACATCATTAGGTCTAATAAAGTTGTTTATTTTATCAAAGAAAGCTTTTTGAGTTAAAACTTCAGAAGATGTTAATTCATTAGCCGGAACTACTTCTCCTTTATAATATTCTTTTTTAAATCTTCTAGATGAAATATTAGATGATAATTTATCTAGAACATCTTTCATATAAACATTATCGAAAGTTTTATTATCTATATTTGAATTAAATGGATGTATATCTATTATGTCAATTTGATTTAAATCATGAATATAGCTAAATCCCGCAGTAATTGAATCAGTAAGTTTTACACCTACTAGTATGAAGCAATCACAATCTTTTACTATATTTTTTATGTAATCATTACTTAAAGTTCCGTTATAAGTTCCAATAAATTGTGGATGAGTTTCATTTATAACTCCTTTGCCCATTCCTAAAGAGGCTATAGGAAGGCCAGACTTTTCAACAAAGTTTAATAGTTCTTTATTCAACTTATACCTGTTAACTTCAAAGTCTGCTAAAATTATTGGGGATTTTGAACTCTTTATTTTATTAAGAGCAGTTTCAATAAAACTTTCTAAATTTTCTCTATCACTTTCAAATTTACTTAAATGTAAAGGTGTATCTATATCAGAAATTTCTATACCGCTAACATTTATCGGAAGGCCTATATAAACTGGTCTTTTTTCCAAGAAACACTTACAAAGAACAGAATCTATTTGAGCGGCTGCATTATCAGTATTTATTATTTCTGTATCTATAGTAACTTGCTTAAAGGCTTCAGAAAAGTTATTAAATATTCCTTCACCTAAAGTATGATGAACTAATTTTTTATTTTTCATAACTTCAGTAGATGGCATACCTACTATTTTTACAACTGGTACATGTTCAGCGAATGATCCTGCAATACCATTTATAGCGCTAAGTTCCCCAACACCAAAAGTAGTAACTACTGCACCAATTCCATTTATTCTAGCATAACCATCAGCTGCATAGGCTGCATTTAATTCATTACAGTTTCCTATCCAATTAATATCTTTAGTATCATCTATTTGATCTAAGAATAAAAGATTATAATCTCCAGGTACACCAAAGATATCTTTAATTCCAAGTTCTTTTAATCTTTTTATTAAGTAGTTTCCTACTGTTATTTTTTTTATCATAATTAACACCTCATCTTGTGGTTTTTTTAGTTTACTTATGAGAGATATAATGTTAAAATACTTTATTTTGCAATTTAAATAAAGTAAAAATTCATATTATATGTATTTAACAAAATCTAACTTCAATTTAAATTATAACAATTGGAAATAAAATAGTCAATTATATTGACCTAAAATTATTAATTTGTATAAAGAAGAGTTTTTGTATAAAATATTTTTATAATAAGCATTAGAAGGAAGTGAAGATATGGGACTTTTTTATAAACAAAGACAAGACAAGATTTTAAATATTGAAAAGCTATCAGGAGATGATATGATATATATAGTCCTTAAAAAGTTAATAGCAGAAGGAAAATATAATGAAGGAGAAAATTTTTTATTTGAAGAAGCAAATAAAAACATTACTCCAAGGCTTTTTAACATTGGTACTTGGTTTTATGAAAGTTTAAGTGAAAAAGATGATGAAGAATTGTTAAAAGGGAATTTCACAAGAGAAGAAATAAGAGATGGGTTAAAAGATTTTGAAAAAATCTTTAAAAATAAAGATGGTGAATAATTTATATTAAGTATATGTAAAGTGCTAAGACTACAAGAAATATTTTAAATCTTGTAGTCTTAGCACTTATTATAAACATAATTTGAATTTAAAAAAGAGTTCCGTTAACAGAAACTATAGAAACTTTTAAAGGAATATCCTTATTTGCATTTTCAATAGCTTTTTTTACAGTATTAACCATATTAGCACAACAAGGAACTTCCATTCTTAAAACCGTAATAGTTTTTATATTATTTTTAGAAAAAATTTCTATAAGTTTTATAGAATAATCAGTAGCATCAAGCTTTGGGCAACCTATTAATGTTACTCTATCTTTGATAAATTCCTTATGTATATTAGCATAGGCATATGCTGTACAGTCTGCTGCAATTAAAAGGTCACACCCATTAAATGCTGGGTTGTCTGTACTTATAAGCTTTATTTGTACTGGCCATTGTTTAAGTGTTGTTTCCTTAGTTGGATTATTAAGTTTTTCATTCATTAACGATAATCTATTATTCATAATTAATACTCCTTTTATGATGTATATTTAAGCTTAATAATTTTCTTTCAATATGATTAAATTATAAATCTTTATAGTAGCAAATACGGTAACTAAAGTTACAAATTATTTAATAAATATTTATTTATTTTTATTTAAAGTGTTATAATTATAAAAAGATTATATAAATTTTATTTACATAAAATAGTTCTATTAAAAGGAGAGTTAAAAGGTTATGGATGAAAAATATGAAGATGAAAAAAATATTATAAACTTAAATGGGTATATAGTTTTAAGGGAATTAATAAATAATGGTGATTTTAATGATGGGGAAGATTTTCTATTTGAAAATATAGTTAAAGAGCCTTCATTAAGAGGAAGAAAAATTGCTTTTTGGTTTTATAAAAAGTTAATGAATAAAAGTGATGATGAGCTTACCAAGGAAAATTTTACAAGAGATGAGATAATGCAAGGGTTAGCAGATATTAAAAAGTTATTTACTTTAATCTAAAATTTCAGCTATGTTTTGTTTTAGGTAAAACTTATAAAACATAGCTAATTTTATCTTATAAAGTTATTAATATAGTACTAATTAATGTATTTAAATTATATATACCGAGAATATGTTTAAATATTAAAGTAATTTTATATTGTTTTCTGAGCATTTTTCTAAAGTGTAATCATCCCAAACAGTTGCTTGAACTTCACCAATATGAGCTTTTCTTAAGAAGAACATACATATTCTAGATTGACCTATTCCACCACCTAAAGTTTGAGGAAGTTTATTATCTAAAAGAAGACTATGAAACTCAAGATTAACTCTATCTTCACAGTTAGCTTTTTTTAATTGAGCAAGCAAAGTCTCTTTATCAACTCTTATTCCCATAGAAGATAATTCAAAAGCTTTATCTAGAAGGGGATAATAAAGAAGAATATCTCCATTTAAGTTCCAGTCGTCATAATCAGGGCTTCTACCATCATGTTTATCTCCATTTGATAAATTATCTCCTATACCTATTAAAAATACAGCTTTTTTTTCTTTACAAATTGCATTTTCACGTTCCTTTGGAGATAAATCAGGGTATATATTGTAAAGTTCCTCAGTAGTTATAAAAGTTATTTCTTCAGGCAATATCTTTTCTATAGAAGGATAAAGAGAAGAAACATAATTTTCAGTATCTCTAAGAACTTGATATATAGTTCTTACTGTAGATTTTAAATAATCTAGATTCCTATCACCTCTAGATATTACCTTTTCCCAATCCCATTGGTCTACATAGATGGAATGAAGGTTATCTAAATCTTCATCACGCCTTATAGCATTCATGTCAGTGTATAATCCTTCATAAGTGTTAAAATTATATCTTTTAAGAGCAAGTCTTTTCCACTTTGCTAGGGAATGAATTATTTCAAGGGTATTTCCTGTTGCTTTCATATCAAAAGAGACAGGACGTTCTACTCCATTTAAGTTATCATTAATACCAGAACCAGAAGATAAGAATAATGGTGCTGATACTCTAGTTAAGTTTAAAGCTTTAGATAAAGAAACCTCAAAAAAATCTTTAACCTTTTTAATAGCCACTTCTGTTTCCTTTAATGATAAAGCTGATGTATAGTTTTTAGGAATAAATACTTCAGAGTGTCTTTGATTTTCCATAAAATACCTCACTTAAAATTTATTTGTTAGTAGAATTTTAGATATATCTATTTTTATTAATATTTTATTTTTATAACTTATTTTTAATAAATATAACTAATAATTGAAAAAATATATATTTACATTTAACTTTATTAAAATTATAAAAATTGAGATTTTTATTTGTACAAATAAAAAAGACCTTTCATCCTATATAAATAGGACGAAGGGTCTAAAATTCTTCCGCGGTACCACCTAAATTAGCCAAAAAGCTCTCCTTAAAAGATACGGAATAAAAAATAAAATTATTCGATATCTCTCTTTTTTAACGGTAAGATCCCGTCTAAGCCTACTATCTAATAAAAGATTTCAGTTAGAAACTCCAGGATGTTCTTCATAAAAGTTACCTTTAAGAGGCTTACACCATCCCTCCCTCGCTAAAAAGGTTTATAACTTAAATTACTCTTCCTATCAATGTTTTTCTTTTAGGTTTTAAAATTATTAAATACAATATATATCTAATAATTAAATTTGTCAATAGACTTTTATAGATATTAATTTTCCCAAACTACAATAAATAGTAAACCTACAAGCCCTATAATAGTTAAAATTGTACCTAAACAAATTCCCTCAGGGGTAAATTTTAATAAAATAGTTTGAGTTCCCTTATTAAGATGAATTTCCATTAAAGAGTTAAAATCTGAAATATTAACTTGTTTTCCGTTAATATAAGCTTTCCAACTATTATCATAAGGAATTGATAGAAATAATGCTTCATTGTTTGTTGTCGCCGTAACGGTGCCGCTAACACTGGTATTAGTTACTTTTAAGTTTTTTATACTTTGATCTTTTAGCGTAGATATTGTTTTAGAAAGTATATTAGGATTTAATCCGTATAATTGAATACTATTAAGGTCAAAGTCAATATCTTGATTAAAATCTATACCAATAGTCATTTTTTCACCTTTTTTTAGATATCCAAGATTTAAGACACTACTGTAAAAGAAGCTTCCATAATCAGCTAGGTATTTATTATTAGCATAGATATAAGCAGATATATTTTCCATACCAGGTATATTTAAATAAAATTCGCCGCTATAAGGGGCTGTAAACTTAACTAAAATATTACTAGATTTACTAGGGGCTGAGTTAGTAACCATTGAATTAGAATACTTAGTTAAATTATCTAACTGTAAAGAATAATCTTTAACAGGAGACATATAATTAATAAAGTCCGAATTTGATGGTGATAATCCTTCAAAGGAATTTAAAAGTATATTAGTATTTTTAAAAAGGTTATCTCCAAAGTTTAAGTTATTATTTAGTGTATAGCTATTTATAACAAAACCTAAAGGTAGTGCGTAAGGATTTTCATTTATAACTCCAACAGGAGCTTTAATTTCTTTATATAAAGAGCCTAAATAGTTATTAGATAAAACATATTTTATACCTAGAATAGAGTCTATAATAACGTTACTATTCCAGTGCATAAGGGTTGTATATGAGTTATCATTTTGAACACCAAAGTCATTAGTTAAGAATTTGTTTAGTCCTTGATTAGAAAAAGTTGTGCTTATGGCCATACCATTAGCAGCAATGGCCATACCAGTATTTAAATCAGTAGTATTAGTAGTTGTTCTAAAAAATCTATTATCATTTAAGTTATTTAAATAAGACACATCTTCGCTATATTTAGTAAGATTACTATAAGTACCATTAGTGTAGGAGCCAACCTCTTTATGAACATCAATTAAGTAATCTCTAGATGCAATAGTAGTTTCACATAAAACGGCACAGAAAATTAATATTGAAACTATAATTATATCTGGTCTTGATATATTTCTTTTATTTTTATAAAGAATAAGTAAAAACATATAGATTATTATAAACACTATATTTATAAGTATTACTAAGTCATTATTATATATAAAGAATATATAAATAAGAAGTGCAATTAAAATTCCACAGGATATAAAAATAATTTTATTTGTAGTATATTCTATATTTATAAAAGTTTTGTATGCCATAATTAATATTATAAAAGAGAAGATAAATGAATATCTAAACATATACCACACAGGGCTATTAAAACAATGCCAAGCAAAATTTATAATTGGTGTTGAAAAACTAAGCACAAATATAGCAAGTAGGATGAAGTAGGTCAATTTTTCTTTATAAGATATATTTTTATTAAAGAAAAATGGTATTACTAAAATAAGTGGAATAAGTCCACAGTAAACATTAGGGGCACCAAAAGCAATCTGATCATAGGTTCCTAAAAATAGCTTTTCTAAAAATGTATTAATTGTAAATGTATTTATAATATCATTAGATGCAAGACCTCCACCATTTTTTAAACAAAAATAAGTAGGAATTAATAAAATACAAGATATAAGGGCTGCTATTATTGCACCTAACATAAACCTTGCAAAGTATTTAAGAAATATTTTAAAACCTTTTTCACTTAAATCTTTTCTGTTTATGTATATAGCTATAAAATACATAAATGTAAAAATTCCTATCATATAAGATAAATAGAAATTTGATATAAACATTATTGTTAGGAAAATAATGAAAAACTTAATTCTTTTAGTATCTATGATTTTATGTACTCCAATTAAAATTAAGGGCATAAATATAAGAGCATCAAGCCACATAATATTTAAAAAATATACCATTACATAACACATTAATGAATACATTAATGCAAATAAAACTGTAAAAATATTTATATTTTTATAAACATACCTTATGTAAAGGGAAAATGTTAAGCCTTCAAATGCAACTTTTACAAGTGTCATAACTAATAAAGCTGTGGACATCATATTGCTTGGAAATAACAGTACAATTAATGAAAATGGACTTGCTAGAAAGTAAGCAAAATTACCTATAAAGCCTTGGCCAAGGCCTATTTTCCAAGTATAGAATATTTGGGAAAAATTACCTGTTCTAAACATATCCTGATAACCTGTATAAAATTTAGCATATATTTTATACATATCACCAACTAAAATACTTTCTTTGCCTAGAGGGCCAATGTTAGCAAGGGTTAAGGCTATGAAAAGTATAATAGGTGGGATAATAAAACTTAATAATAAATATAGCTTTGAATTTTTATTATTAACCATGTTTTGATCCTTTCGAAAAATTAAAATTAATAGTAAACCGTCTCTAAAATTATACTTTTTTATTGGGAAAAATGCAAAATAGTATTTAAAAAGTTAATAAAAATTTAAAGTGGAGGTATAAAATTCAATTATTAAAATTTATAAGTGTGGAAATAATTATAAATAAATTTTATTTAAGTTAGGTTATGTATAAGATGAGAAAGTGTGTAATAAAGACTATAAATCTAAATAAAAAAGTTAGAAGAAAAATATTTAAGAAAATATTTTTTCTAGGGTTAATAGGTGTTTTTTTTGTTAGTATTTTATTAGGTGTAAAGAGAGAAGTTAATTTAGCATGGCTTAGAAATTCTTACTTTGCTCATAGAGGGTTATTTAATGATGAATTACCTGAAAACTCTATTAAAGCTTTTGAAAATGCTATAAAAAATGGTTTTGCAATAGAACTTGATATTCAATTTACAAAGGATAAAAAAGTTGTTGTATTTCATGATTACAATTTAGAAAGATTAACTAATAATAAAGAGAATATAGAGAATTTAACTTATGAAGAAATAAGAAAATTAAATCTTTTAGATACAAAGGAGAAAATCCCTCTTTTAGAAGAGGTTCTACAATTTATTGATGGAAAGGTACCTTTACTCATTGAAATAAAAAATTGTAATGATATTATGAAACTTGGAGAGGAAACAGCTAAGATTTTAAAGGATTATAACGGAAAGTATGCAATACAATCCTTTGATTCTTGTGTTTTAAAGTGGTATAGGAAAAATAATAAAGATGTTTTAGTAGGCCAGTTAATGGGAAGTTATAAAGGAATAGAGGAATTTAAACACTGCAAGGAGATGATTATAGATTTTAGAAAGTTCTTCTTCCATTATAAGTTGAATTTTTTATCTATCGATATTTATGATATAAAAAATTTATCAGTAAAAATATTTAGGTTCTTTAGAATACCTATTTTATCATGGACAATAAGAAGTAATGATGAGTTAAAAGATATAAAGAACTTTGCAGATGGATTTATATTTGATAGTTTTATACCGCAAAAAGATAATTAAGCATATATAAATATTTTATACTTTGCCAATAAGTTAAATATGTATTAATATGTACTTAGTTAGTAAGTGTGATTTTAATGATTAGGAGAATTAAAATGAAAAGAGTAAAAAAGGATATGAGCTGGCTTTTGAATGGATATTTTGCTCATAGAGGATTATTTAATAAAATAGATCCAGAAAACTCTGTAGAAGCTTTTGATAATGCTATAAAAAGAGGTTTTGGAATAGAACTAGATGTACAATTTTCAAAAGATAAACAACTTGTGGTTTTTCATGATGACAATTTAAAAAGAGTTACAGGAGATAGAAGAAATGTATGTAATGTGGAGTATAAGGAATTACAAACATTAAAACTTAGTAATACAGAAAAAACTATTCCTCTTTTTAAAGATATTTTAAAAAAAATAGATGGAAAAGTACCACTAATAGTTGAAATTAAGCATGGAAAATATGCAAAAGAATTAGCAGAAGAAACATTTAAACTTTTAAAAGAATATAAGGGAAAGTATGCAATACAATCTTTTGATCCTTTTATATTAAACTGGTTCGTAAAAAATCAGCCCCAGGTTATAAGGGGGCAGCTATCTGCAAGCCCTAAAAACTATATTGGTTTTAAAAGTTATGAAAAATTTATATTAGCAAATCTTTTTCTAGATTTTAAAAGTAAACCAGATTATATATCCTATGAACTTAAGGGATTACCTAATTTTATGGTATCCTTTAGTAAGAAAATTTTTAAAATACCTGTTCTTGTTTGGACAATTAAGGATGAGAATCAGCTTAAAGTAGCGAAATTATGTGCAGATGGCTATATATTTGATAGCTTTATACCAAAAAAATAAAAAAATGGATTGTAATTTTTTAATACAATCCAGTTCTTATTAAGATAAGATATAATAAATTTAATATATTATTGTAGAATATGTTTTAACAGTTTAATATTAGACTTATTCCATAGAGTTATTTTTATTTTGATTAGTCATAGAAGTATCTTGAACATAACTTGTTGCAGCATGTTGATTTTGATTTGGCATAGAAGTATTTTTAATACGGTTAGTTATAGAGTTATTGTAGTGATTTTCCATAGTTTGTGTACTGTTAGTCATAGAGTTTTGACCTTGATTTTCCATAGAACTATTTTGGACACTATTAGTCATAGAATTTTCTTGAGTTTGTTTTTGCGTAAAGATTTTTTTTACTTCATTAGTAAAATCTTTAA
>CAUWNL010000084.1:0-12040 GCA_963559995.1 uncultured Sarcina sp. | reverse complement strand
CAGCCCCTATTATTCCTAAGATTAGTAAAACTATTAACGTTAATGAATCTATTTTTAAAAAAATACTACCATTAAAAATAGCTAGTTTTATTATGAATAAAATTGTGAGAATAAAAATCACATTAAATAAATTCAACAAGCTGGCTTTTATCTTCATTTAACTTTTCCTCTTGTTTAAAATTTACCTTTTCATTTACTAAATATAATGGTCTATTTTTACTTTCATCATAGATTCTAGCAATATACTCACCTATTATTCCTAATGATAGTAATTGAACCCCAGAAAAAAATACTAATACACACATTATAGATGTCCATCCGCTACTTGTATTTCCATATAATTTGCTTATTATGCTATATAATAAAATTAAGAATGAAACAACTAATGTTAATATTCCTAAAGAACTCATTACTTTTAATGGCTTTGACGAAAATGATATTATTCCATCTGTTGCAAATTTAATCATCTTCTTTAATGGATATTTTGTTTCCCCCGCAAACCTTTCATCTCTGTTATATTCTACAAAAGTTTGCTTAAATCCAACCCAGCTAATCATTCCCCTTATAAATCTATTTCTTTCTGGCATTTCTTTAAAACTTTCAATAACTTTCTTATCTATAAGTCTAAAATCACCAGTATCCTTAGGTATATCTATATCAGCTAAATTTGATAATATTTTATAAAAGTACTTTGCTGTCACTAACTTAAATTTACTTTCCCCTTTTCTAGTTTTTCTTTTTGCATATACAACATCAAATCCTTTTTCCCATTCTTTTATCATATCAATTATCAATTCTGGAGGATATTGTAAATCAGCATCTATTACTACTGCTAAATCACCTTTACAGTTTAATATTCCTGCTGTAACAGCCACTTGATGTCCAAAATTTCTTGAAAAATCTATTATTCTCACATTTAAATCTTCATTAGCTATGCCTTTAAGTATCATCAATGTATTATCTTTACTTCCATCATTTACAAATATTATTTCATAATTAAAATCTATTTTTTTAACAACATTTTTTAGCCTATTGTAAAACTCATAAGCCACTTCTTCTTCATAATACATTGGCACTATAACACTTAATTTTTTTCTATTATTCATCTATTTGCTTTCCCCTTTTGACATTAAAGCTTCATGTATAAAGGAATTTAAGGCCACCTTCCAATCTCTCATTTCATCTCCAACAGTTGCTCTTAACATCATGTTATCAAGGGAGGAATACTCAGGTCTTTTTGCTGGAGTTTTGTATTCTTCTGAAGTACATGGATTAACTATGCATTTTTTATTTGAAAGAGCCATTATTTTCTTAGCAAAATCATACCAAGTACATTCCCCTTTTCCTGTACAGTGGTAAATTCCATATTCCTCAGTTTCTATAAGTTTTAATATGTGGTAAGCTAAGTCATTAGCATTTGTTGGATTACCTCTTTGGTCATTTACAACATTTAAAGACTCTTTTTCTTCTCCAAGTCTCATCATTGTATAAACAAAGTTCTTACCAATCCTTCCATAAAGCCAAGCCGTTCTAACTATAAAATATTTATTAGAAAACTCTCTTACGTAATTTTCACCTAAAAGCTTAGTCTTTCCATAAACACTATAAGGCTCAGTTATATCAAACTCAGTTAGTGGTTTACTTCCTTGTCCACTAAATACATAATCAGTAGAAACTTGAACAAGTTTTGCATCTATCTTTTCACAAACTATAGCTAAATTTCTAGGGCCTATTGCGTTTATTTTAAAAGCTAAATCTTCCTTTGTTTCACATCCATCAACATTTGTAGCTGCTGCACAGTTTATAACAACATCTGGTTTTTTTTCTTCTAAAACCTTTTTTACATTTCCAAAATTTGTTATATCTAAATCTTCAACATCTAAAGCTACAACTTCATAATTCTTTATTTTTTCAGGCATTTCACAAATATCACATTTACCTGTTTTAATTATGTCTTGTAGTTCATTTCCTAATTGTCCATTAGAACCAGTTATTAATATCTTCATAAACCTTTCTCCCCTACTTGTGTGTTTTTATTCTCTGCTTAGCGTATCGTTAATCTAAAACCTCTTTAAAATAGATGCATCAAAACTTTTCTTAATATATAAATGGAACATCTAATTCCTTTAAAGTTTTTTGTTTTTTGTCCTTTTCTGATAATAGTACTTCTTCAATATTTCCTAATGGCCACTTTATATTTACATCTTTATCATTCCACAAAAGTCCACTATCATATTCTGGTGAATAAAAGTTTGTACATTTATAATTAAATACAGCCTCTTCTGATAAAACTAAAAAACCATGTGCAAATCCTTCTGGAACATAAAATTGTCTTTTATTTTCTTCATTTAGGTAAACACCCTCCCATTGTCCAAAAGTAGGTGATCCTTTTCTTAAATCTACTGCAACATCAAATACTTCACCTTTTGTTACTCTAACTAGTTTTCCTTGAGTATTTTTAGTTTGAAAGTGAAGCCCTCTTAAAACACCTTTTTTAGATTTTGACTCATTATCTTGAACAAAAGTCATTGTAAGACCAGCTTCCTCAAAAGCTTTTTTGTTGTAGCTTTCCATAAAGTAACCTCTATTGTCTCCAAAAACTTTAGTCTCTATTATATATAAATCTTTTATCTTAGTTTCTACAAATTTAAAATTACCCATTCTTAGCTCCCCCTAACATAATAAAGGCTTATTTGGTTTTATAATATTAAATTAAAAGCATTTTGATAACCAATTAAGTCTATATAAACAACCATTGATTTTATATAATCTGACAGAATTTAAACTAATTCACTAAGCTCATTTGACTTAATATAACCTTAATACTTAACACTTAACAGTATTTAATTCTTGTAAATCTGTTATATCTTTAGGCTTAACTTCCTCAATAATGTCCATTAAATATTTTCCGTAGCCTGTTTTCATCAAAGATTCTGCTCTCTCTTCAACTTGTGTCTTTGTTATCCAACCATTTCTATAAGCTATTTCTTCTAAACAGGCTATATATGTTCCCTGTGTATTTTGAACAGCTTCTACAAAGTTTGATGCTTGAAGCATTGAAGTATGAGTTCCAGTATCTAGCCATGCCATACCACGGCCTAAAAGATTTACCTTTAAACTTTTCTCTTCCATATAGACTCTATTTAAATCAGTTATTTCAAGTTCTCCTCTTTCTGATGGTTTTAAACACTTTGCTTTTTCTATTACTGAATTGTCATAAAAATAAAGCCCTGGAACTGCATATTTTGATTTTGGTTTCTCTGGTTTTTCTTCTAAAGAAATAACTTTTCCACAATCATCAAATTCTACGACTCCAAAAGCTTTTGGATTTTGAACATAATATCCGAAGACCATTGCACCACTCTCTAAACTTGCAGCTTCCTTTAAATGACTTGTGAAACTTTGTCCATAAAATATATTATCTCCAAGAATCATTGCCACATTATCATTTCCTATAAACTCTTCCCCTATGATAAATGCTTCTGCAAGACCATTTGGCTCTTCTTGAACTTTATACTCTATACTAAGTCCTAAGTCACTTCCATCTTTAAAAAGTTCTTTAAAGTTTGGTAAATCTCTCTTAGTTGATATTATTAATATTTCTCTTATTCCGGCAAGCATAAGTACTGACATTGGATAATATATCATTGGCTTATCATATATTGGTACCATTTGCTTTGACATTGCCTTTGTAACTGGATATAATCTTGTCCCTGACCCACCTGCTAATATAATTCCCTTCATATGTTTATCCCCCTTAAATCTTAACTATATTTCCTATTCCAATAGTTTCTATTAGATGAATATCTCCTCACCTTTTCTTTTGAAAGCCTTTCATAACTTTGTCCAAATTTATTTCCTAAAAACCTTGCACCAAAATTTGGAACTATACTTAAAAATGCTTTTAAGTTTTTCTCTTTTATTGACTGTATCGCTACAAACTTCAATAAATCTACTGCACTATCATTAGCTTTATAATCTAAAAGATATGAATTGTCTCTTAAAAACACCCCTTGGTCAAAATATCTTTTAAATAACGCTTTAAACTCATATTCATGAGAATGAATAACGCAAGCCTCAGCATTATACATTATTTTGTATCCATTATTTATAAGTTTATATGCTAAATACATGTCCTCATTAGTTAAAAGGTCTAACCCATCATAACCATTTAACTTTTTATAAACATTTAAATTTACAGCCGACGCTGCGTCAGAAAAGAAAAATGCCCTTATTCCTAGGCTTTCTGTGTCTTTTTTAGTTGTTATTCTAGATTCTTTAGGATAATTTTTCATTCTAGTATACTTTTCAATAGATTTATTATCACAAATCTGTCTTGAAAATGTAGCATGACACTTATTTTCATATATAGGTTTTGTAAGTTTATATAACCATTTTCTATCATTTATGATTATATCTTGAGTTATAAAAACACATATATCTGAATCTGCTTCCATAGCCGCTTTTTCACGAGTTAAGCTATGTGAAAAATCTTTTTCTGAAACCACTGTATATTTACATTTTTTAAGTTTTTTCAACTTGCCTTCCGTATCATCATTGGTATCTGTAAGGATATATTTTATATCCTTTATTTTTATACCTTGCTGGCTAATTATCGATTTATGCAAGTTATCTAAGTACCCGCTCCCCTTATATAGTGGACATATTATAGTTATGGACATATTACACCTTACCCCCTAGTAGCTCTTTTGCCTTTTTAATGTCTTGTTCTTGTTTTTTAGATGAAATCATAATATAGTCATCTGTTTCCACAACTATTAAATTCTCAACATCATTTAAAAGTATGTTTTTGTGCGTTAACACTATATTGTTCTTACAATTATACAAAGTGCCCTGTGCTTTAAAAACATTTCCTACATCATCTTTATCGCTATATCGCTCCACACTAGTCCAGTTTCCAACATCATCCCATCCACAATCACAAGGAATAACATAAATATTTTTAGCTTTCTCTAATATTCCATAATCTATAGATATTGCATCAGTATTTTTATAGTTTTTCTTAACTTCTTTATATACTTTATCTTCTCTAATAGTCAAAATAAACTTTAATGCTTCATAGGTCTTAGGTAAAAATTCTTTTATTAGTGAAATTATATTGTCTATATTCCATAAAAACATTCCACCATTCCATAAATACTCATTACTTTCTAAATAATTTTTAGCTTTATCCCAAGTTGGTTTCTCTACAAAAGTATGAACTTTTTTTATATTTTTTTCATGGGAATCTTTCCCTATTTTAATGTAACCATAACCTGTTTCTATTCTATCTGGTTTCATACCTAAAGTTATAATAGCTTCTTTATTCACCATTAAGAAATTATTAGCACACTCTATGCTCTCTAAAAAATCTTCTTCATCCCTTATTAGGTGGTCAGATGGCAGTACTACCATATTAGCCTCTTTAAACCTTCTTTTTATTACCATTGCAGATAAGGTAATACATGGAGCTGTATTTCTTCCTTCTGGCTCAACTATTATATTTTCAACTGGTAAGCTTGGTAATTGTTCCTTTAGCAAACTCACATAACTTTCTATTGTACATATAAAAATTCTATTTAATGGTATTTTCTTATTTATTCTATTTACAGTCATTTGAATCATTGTTTCTGAACCTAATAGTTTTAAAAACTGTTTTGGTTTATCAGCTGTAGAAAGGGGCCAAAATCTTGACCCTTTCCCTCCAGCCATTATTAAAGCACATAGCATATATTCTCCCCCTTTAAACTGCTCCTTCTTTCTTTATTACAGATATAACCGTTTTAAATATTATTTTTATATCTAGTAAAAAAGACCTGCTGTCTATATAATACATATCCATTTGTACTCTCTCTTCATAGCTTGTATCACTTCTACCATTTGCTTGCCAAAATCCTGTAAGACCTGGTTTTACACTAAATAGTTTATCAGCACAGTTTCCATACTTTTCCACTTCTGCTTTTACTATAGGTCTTGGTCCTACAATACTCATATCACCCTTAATTATATTTAATAATTGAGGTAATTCATCTAAGCTTGTCTTTCTTAAAAACTTACCTAGTTTTGTTATTCTAGGATCATCATCTAACTTAAAATTTTTTTCAAATTCTTCTTTCTGCTCTTTTGTAAAATTCTTAAAGACCTCTTCTGAATTTGATACCATTGATCTAAATTTATAAACCCCAATTGTTTTCCCATCCTTACCAATTCTCTTATGAGAGAAAAATATAGGCCCTTTTGAATCTAGTTTTATCAAAATACCTAACAAAATGAATATTGGTAATAAAACTATAAGACCTATACTTGCACTGATAATATCAAAACCCCTTTTGAAAAAATTATAAACTAAAAAACTTTTATTACTTATTTTAGAATTTAATTTAATCTCATTTATATTCTGCATAAATCCTCCTAATTTAATTTTCCCTTATTTTTATTTAAATTACATATAAGTCCTAATTACCAAATTTAGATTATATATGCTAATTTTTATGATATAATTCTAACATTATTCTTTTAAAAGTTTAACTTAAATGTTTCCTTAGCATTCTACATATATGTAATTTTTTTCTTATTTTATTTTTTAAATGGAAATTATTTTGAAATATAATTAAATTAACACTCTCTAAGCTACATATATTAATTTTTTTACAATTAATTAATAATATATTAACATTTACTTATAATTTATTTTTAAAATAATAATGTTATTTTAGGTATATAATACCATAAAAGAGGCTATAATCTCAACTATCAAAAATAAAGGTAGAAGGACAAAAGCCTTCTACCTTTATTTTTAGTCTATTTTTTTATATTTTGATACCATGTTTATATTTAAAATATAAGTATAATAACTATTTTATAAACTCATATATTACATGAGCTATTCCATCTTCGTTATTGCTCTTTGTTATAAAGTTAGCTATTTCCTTAGTCTTTTCTGTACCATTTTCCATAGCGACTCCAAGACCTGCATATTCTATCATGTGATGGTCATTTTCAGCATCCCCACAAGCTATGATTTCCTCTTGTTTTATATTTAAATGCTCTGCTAATTTTTTAAGACCTTCACCTTTATTACAAGTTTTACTTAAAAACTCTAAAAAGTATGGTGTACTTCTAACTACAGTATACTTATCATAAACTTCTTTAGGTAAATTTTTAACTGCTCTATCTAATATTTCTGGTTCATCTACCATCATAACTTTTACTATATCTTCTTCTAAATCTACTTCGCTTACTGGTTTTATTCCTATATTTATTTGATTTAACTTAGCTTCAACTTCACTATATTTGCTCATCTTTGGAGTATGACATCCATATAAAGAAAATGCATGAATATTTACACCTAAATCTTTACTTATTTCATAAAGATATTTATAATCAGCACCTTTAATTACATCTCTGCTTATAACTGCCTTTGTTTTTGCACTTCTAACAAGTGCTCCATTAAAACTTAGTACATAATCATCTTCTGATACTAAATCAAGTTCTTCTAAATATCTTTCTACTCCATCTATTGGTCTACCAGTTGCTATAACAACTTTAACCCCTTTATCTACTGCATACTTCAATGCTTCCTTTGTTTTTTCTGAAACTTTCTTTTCACTATTTAATAAAGTTCCATCCATATCTAATGCTATTAATTTATACATATGTCCCTCCTGTTTATTCTCTAATTTATAATTTCAATATATTTCTTTACACAATAGTTAAATTTAATAATCTTTAATATTATATCATTTATATTTATTTATTAAAATTTAATTTTAACCAATATTAACAGATTCAAAATTATATCAAAGAGATTAATTTATTTTTATTATATGTACTACTTTGTAAAATTTAGTCTTATTTTATTGAAAGATTAAGGTTAAATTGTTATAATTTATATGTCAATGAGATAATAAAAAAAGGAGTCGACATGTATAAAGTAATTAAAAGTTTCAATAATAATGTTATTCTTTGTACTGACGTCTACAAAGAAAATGAATATATACTTTTAGGTAAAGGAATTGGCTTTAATGCTAAACCTGGTGATTCGTTTAAATTAGTTGATAAAATAGAAAAAACTTTCATAGTTCATGATGATAAAAAAAATACTTTAAAGGAGCTTTATAATTCTTTAAATCTTAATTTTATAGGGGTTGCAACTGAAGCCTTATCTATTTTAACAGAACATATCGATTGGACTATAAATTCTAAAGCTTATATGGCGCTTTTAGATCATTTAGTTTTTGCTATTGAAAGATATTATGAAGATATTTTTCTTGAAAATCAATTTAAGCATGAACTTAAAACCCTTTATGAGGAGGAATGGTTTTTAGCTGAAAAAACAATTAACTTTATAAACTTGTCCCTTTCAATAAACTTAAATGACGATGAAATAGCTTTTGTAACTATGCATATAAATGGTATATTAAATAAAACATCTCCTATTGATGGTGGGAAAAATGCCATTATTGTTAAGAATGCTATTGCTTTTTTAGAAGAAAATATTAATGTTAAAATGGATAAAAATTCTCTTTATTATAATAGACTTGCAATCCATATTAAACTAGCTATAAATAGAGCTGTTAAAGGCTCCTATGAAACTAATCCTCTTCTTGATAATATAAAAGAAAAATTATCTAGTTCTTATAATATGGCTAAATCTTTAGGTTCTTTTCTTTTTAAAAATTATGAATTAGATTTAACTGACGAAGAAATTGGTTTTATAGCTCTTCATATTGATAGAATGGTAAACAATTCTATATCTTTAAAAAAATAAAACATTTACACATTTTAAAATATATGTTATTATCTTCTCATAAGATGATATGACGTGTTACTGATAATGCAGGCATGGGTCAAAAATTCACTTTGCTTCACCTATTTTATAGGGAAAGTGAATTCTTTGACCCTTTTTTATTCTAATTTTTTAATCTTATTTAAACAAATTTATATGTAATTATATTCAAAAATTGTATTATTTAATATGTTTAATCATCAAAGAAATTTAAGGGGGAAATTTTTTATGCTACAATATTTACAAAGAATTGGTAAAGCAATAATGCTTCCAATAGCTGCCCTTCCAATTGCAGGTATACTTTTAGGCGTTGGTGGTGCCTTCTTAAGTATTGCATCATTAACTGATGCTCCAGCTGTTTATCAACCATTAATAGCTTTTGTTAATATTCCTGTTGTAACTACAATTCTACAAGTTATGAATGATGTTGGTAACATAGTTTTTGGAAACCTTCCTATCTTATTTGCAGTAGGTGTTGCAGTAGGTCTTGCAAATAGAGAAAAAGGTACTTCAGCTTTAGCTGCTATATTCGGTTTCTTAATAATGAACCAAGTTATAGGTACACTACTCGGTCTTGGGGTAACTACCCTTGGTGTTTTAACTCCAGATAATATTGCACCTGGATATGAAAACTACGTCACTACATCTTTAGGTATATTTACTCTTAATATGTCTGTGTTTGGTGGTATTATAACTGGTGTTGTAACTGCACTTCTTCATAATAAATTTTATGATATTCAACTACCACCTGTTATAGGTTTCTTCTCTGGAACTAGATTTGTTCCTATAGTTGTTTCACTTGCTATGGCTGTTGTTGGTGCTGTTTTAGCTTTTGCTTGGCCTTTTGTTCAAGATGGTATAGCTATAATTGCTCTTGGTGTTAATAACGCTGGAAGTATTGGAACATTCTTATATGGATTAATCGAAAGAGCACTAATTCCATTTGGCCTTCATCATATATTCTATACTCCATTTTGGTATAGCTCTTTTGTTGAAGCTAATGTTATTGTTGACGGTACTCAAACTGTTATTGCAGGAGCAAATTATGCATACTTTGCTCAACTTGGAAGTATGCAAGATTTAGTTGGTGCATCTCCTGAAATTATGAAAACTATAGTTTCTGGAACTACAAGATTTATGGCTGGTAAGTTCCCATTTATGATGTTTGGTCTTCCTGCTGCTGCATTTGCTATGTATAAAACAGCTTCTCCTACAAAGAAAAAAGTTGTTGGTTCACTTTTAGCTTCTGCTGCTATAACTTCCTTCTTAACAGGTATAACTGAGCCTCTAGAATTTACATTCTTATTTGTTGCTCCAGTTTTATATGCAGTTCACTGTGTACTTGCAGGGCTTTCATTCTTCTTAATGGATATATTACGTGTATTTGTAGGTATGACTTTCTCTGGAGGATTTATTGATTTCTCTTTATTTGGTCTACTACCTGCTGGTGCTGGGGTTTCTACTAACTGGTATATGATACTTGCAGTTGGAGTAGTCTATGCACTAGTTTACTATTTCTTATTTAAGTTCTTAATTATTAAGTTTAACTTAAAAACTCCTGGTAGAGATGAAAATGAAGAAACTAAACTTTATACTAAAGCTGATTTCCAAGCTGCTAAAGGACAAACTGCAGCAAGTAAATCTAATGCTTCTTCTGGAAGTAATGAAATAGTTGAAAAGGCTCCTTCTGTTTTAGAAGCTTTAGGTGGAGAGTCTAATATAGTAAGTGTTGATGCTTGTATAACTAGACTTAGAGTTGAAGTTAAAGATAAATCTAAAGTTGATAAGGCTAAATTAAAAGCTTTAGGAGCAGCTGGTGTTATGGAAGTTGGTAAGGGAATACAAGCCATCTTTGGTGCAAAAGCTGATGCCTATAAAAATGAAATTAAAAAGATCATGAATATAGATTAATATAAATTTTAGATGCTAGTAATAGTAAAAACTATTACTAGCATCTTTGTATTTTACCCGCTTCTAAATTAAAAGGCTGCAATATGATATGAATATTATTAAATAATTATTATTTTATACTAATAAAAGTCTATAACTATTAAAAGTGGTTTTCATTAATGTTAAGATAAATATATGATTTATCAATATTTATAAAATATATTTATTCGGAATCGGTGAAACTTGAACTTAAATGAAACTAAACGAATAAATAAAAATACCTTTTTATTTACTTTATCCTTTGAAGCTATGGGAGGTATTTTTGAATTAATAATTGTATGTTTTTATAGAAGCTATTGTATCAATGTTTAATGGTAAATTAGTTATTTACATATTTAAAAACTTTTTAAATGTTACCTATACAAAAGCTAGAAAATTTATCAAAAAATATTGATAAATTTTCTAGCTTTCAATTACATAGTTATTTAACTTCTTATAAATTCGTAATAGTCTTTGGTATACTTCTTACTGTTTTAAGTCTTTCTTATTGTTTATAAAAGAAAGTGACTTTAGGGATCCTGTACAATTTAGTAATTGGAAAGAGAGAATAAATGCATATATAGATTTTAGAATTTTTAATAATAAATATATTATTATATGGATAATATACTCTTATAGGTTAGATTTAACTCTAATTTCTCCTAATTTAGCAATATATTTAAGTGAATATTTACATATTGAAAGAGGTGTTATTTCGACCCTAATATCTGCAAAAAGCTTAGGGGAAGTTTTGCTTTTACTTGTAACACCTTTCTTAGTTAAAAAGCTAGGTTCTGTAAAGGCCTTCTCACTACTTTTACTTTTCTCAGCACCGTTAATCTTACTTTTAACTTTTGATACATCATTATTCTTATAATAGGTATTTCACTATTTTTCAGATATGATTTTACTATAGCTACACACCCAATACAAAACAGCTTAGAACTACTTCTTGTTAAAAGAGTTTGAGAGCTTTTTTAGTTGCACCAACAGTAGCACTAGATAGAATTATATCATCCCTTGTAGGGCTTTATAAAAAGAAAGTTTTCTTCTATAGTACTTCTGGGCACCAAAATTTATTTATGATATTTACCATAGTATTTGTTATAAGCGCTGTACTAATTTACTTTGGTTATAGAAAAAGATTTAAAACACTTTAACTTTCATATTAAATATCATAAAGCTTATTTATAAGCTTTATGATATTTTTATTTTTTATGTTATAATAATCTTTGCTATTAGAAATAATCTATAATAAAACATAGATTTTAAGGGGATATACCAATGTAAATAATTAATTTTATATAAATTATTAATATTATA
>CAUWNL010000083.1:0-12128 GCA_963559995.1 uncultured Sarcina sp. | reverse complement strand
ATAACTATTTTATTTATAATTATATAATTTAATTAAAATATTACACTTGTATATTATTAAAATTTCATTAAAATATAAATATTTTTATTTTCTATTTAAAATTATTAAAGTTAATTGAGTTCATATAGATATTTTTTCTTTTTTATTCCATTCGATATTATTATTATATTCTTGAATTGTATATATGGTCTAATATATAATTTAATATGATATTTATATATTTTTATCTATATACATGATACATAGGAGGACTTATGGACTTATTACAACTTAAATATTTTCAAACTGTAGCGAAATTTCAGCACATGACAAAAGCTGCTGATGAATTATATATATCTCAACCATCCCTTAGTAAAACTATTTCTCAACTAGAAAATGAACTTGGTATTAATTTATTTGATAGACGTGGAAAAAAAATATACATAAATGAATATGGAAAAACCTTTTTAAAAAACGTGGATAAAATATTTTCTCTACTTGATGATTCAAAAAAGGAGCTAAAAGATCTTGCTAATTGTGAAACTGGTACTATAAATCTTGTAATGCTAGTTGGTTCAAGTTTTCTATCTGATATATTAGCCAAATTTAATGAAATCCATCCGAATATCTACTTTAATTTAATTCAACACATTTCCCCATCTAATAATGTTGATTTTGATTTAAGCATAACATCATCCTATGAACCACCTAAAAGTGATAACTGTATTACACTTTTAACTGAAGAGATAGGCATAGCTGTACCTAAAACTCATAGATTGGCAAATAAACTTAGTATAAATCTTAAAGATTTAGAAAATGAAAATTTTATTAGACTAAAATCAGGACATGAACTTAGAAATCTTACTAATATATTTTGTAATAGGGAGCATTTAAAGCTTAATACTATTTTTGAAAGTGATGACCCTGGAACTGTTAGAGGATTAATTTCAACTGGAAAAGGTGTAGCATTCTTCCCTTTAATCTCTTGGAAAATTTCTAATACAGAAAATATAAAACTACTTGGCATTAAGGATGCAGTTTGTAAACGCTCAATTTATATAACATGGCCTGAAAACAGGCATTTATCTAATTCTTCTCAACTTTTTATAGAATTTATTAAATCTTACTTCAATAAGATTAATGAGGAATACTTACTTAAAAAAAGTTTTAAAAGTTAAATGAATTTTTAGCTTTTTTTATATTGCTTTCATCTACCAAATTATATAAAAAAGATTATTAAAAACACTTTCTAATAATTTTTACCATAATTATTTATAATATAAAAATAGTGAATAATTTATAAATTATTGAAAAAACTATATTCATTAGGAGGTATTTTTATGCTTAATTTAAATGATAAAGAACGAATGTTACTAGAAGATGAAAAGTCAGGAGAGGAACTTTGCATAGAGAAATACAGAAAATATTCGGAAGAGGCTTCAGATCCAGAGCTTAAAAACTTATTTAAAGAACTTATGACAAAGGAACAAGAACATTTAAAAACTCTTAATGAGATGTTATCTGGAACTGTTCCACCTTTAAATAATAATCAGCAAGGTGGTCAACAAAATCAACAAACCCAAAGCAATAATTCTAAGAACATAAATACTATAAAAAGCCAAGTTAATTTTAAAAGAGATAAACTGATATGCCAAGACTCTTTAGCTGGTGAAAAATATGTATCATCAACTTATAATACAACTATTTTTGAAATGAGAGATACTAATGCAAGACAGGTTTTAAACCATATTCAAAAAGAAGAACAAGAACATGGTGAAAAGATTTATAACTATATGCAATCTCATAATATGTACAATTAAATTAATTTTAATACATATAATTAAAAGGTACTGTGTTTTGCAGTACCTTTTAATTATTTACTCTCTAAAAAATTTAATTAATCATTAAGCCCCCTCTAAAATTATATTCATTTAAAAGAGAGCTTACTTTTTTATTTATTATTTTCTTTATCTTCCTTTATTAAATTTCTAATAGCTTGAACTGCAACTTCTATAGCACCTTCAGTATCATGAACTTGCTTATTTTCAAGGCCTGCTTTTTCTCTTTCTTGATTTGCAACAACTAAAAATACTGAGCCTACTCTAACTCTTAAATAACTTCCAACTATAAATAAAGCTGCACTTTCCATTTCTGAAGCTAAACATCCACATTTAACCCATGCATCCCATTTATTCATTAACTCATAGCCAACTGGCATTTTTTCTGGTGAATGTTGTCCATAAAATGAATCTTTACTTTGAACAACCCCTGCGTGATAGCTCCTTTTTAAATCCTTACATGCCTTTACAAGAGCATTTACAGCATCTAAATTAGCTACTGCTGGAAACTCTATTGGAACATACTCTCTAGTAGTTCCTTCCATTCTTATAGAACTTGTTGCAACAACAACATCTCCACCCTTTACATCTAAGTCCATTCCACCACAAGTACCAACTCTTATAAATGTATTTGCACCACAATTAACTAATTCTTCTAGGGCTATGGATGCTGATGGACCTCCAATCCCTGTTGATGTCACACTTACCATCTCTCCGTCTAAGTACCCAGTATAGGTTACAAACTCTCTACTATCTGCAACTAACTTTGCATGGTCTAAATGTTTTGCTATCTTTTCGCATCTTTTTGGGTCTCCTGGCATAATTACATATTTTCCAACCTCTCCTGGTGCTACTGCTATATGATATTGTCTATCAGAACCTTGTGTATAAATCATCTTTAAACCTCCCAATTATCTATTAATACTACAATTATATATTATTAATATCTATTTATATATCAATAATAACATAATTATAAGTTTTAAACAATCGTTTACATATTTATTATTTATATACAAATAATTATTATAAAAATCTATGTTCTATTAGTCAATAATTATATAAATATTTAAAAATTTTTAACATTTAATTTATAGAAATTATATTTTTTAAGGACTAAAATAAAAAAGGATTTGGTTTAAAATATTGCTTTATGAAAGGTTAAACTTATATTATGACTAAAGATTTTAATTTTCCAAAGGTTGGAGCAAGGATTCAAAAGACAGCTCTTTCAGTATTTATTTGCATAATAATTTCTCATTTACTTGGAGGAAAATCCCCTTTCTATGCTTGTATAGCTGCAGTTATATGTATGCAAGACTCTCATGAAAACACTATTAAAATGGGTAAAAATAGAATGATTGGAACTATAATTGGAGGTATTGCAGGAATTTTTGCTACATTTATATTTTTTACATATAATAACTACTATTTTGATGCTGCTTTAATTTCCCTTTTATGTATAGTTGTTATTTATTATTGCAATCTTTTAAATAAATCAGGTTCAGTTACAATAGCTTGTATAGTTTTACTAGCTAATACGGTTTTATCAAAGGATGAACCTAGCTATATATACAATAACTCGCATTCTTGAAACTTTTTTGGGAATAGTTATAGCAACACTGGTAAATAGGTTTATTTTTCCTTATAAAAACAAAAAAGAAGATAAAAGACATATATAAAATTATTATATATGTCTTTTTATTTTAGTCCATCTCTCTTTCTTATTAAAGACTTACTTGAAAATTTTCCTCTAAGTTTTTAGCTTTATTTACCTTAGTTTTTGATAGCATTACAGTTAAAATAAAAGGTATAATTATTGCTATTACCATACATATTAAATATGAAAACATACTATTTCCTTGCATTGATAGTATTGCAGGAAGTCCTCCAATTCCAACTGAGTTTGCTGTAGCGTTAAACATCTTTGATACAACTCCTGCAACACCAGAACCTATTATAGCTGCAATAAAAGGATAAAGATTTTTCAAATTAACTCCAAATATTGCTGGCTCCGTTACGCCAAGATAGGCTGAAATACACGCTGGAATTGCTATTTGTTTTTCCTCATTATTTTTTCTATTTATATATGCATAAGCTAAAACAGCAGAGCCTTGAGCAATATTTGCAATGGCTATTATTGGCCACATATTTGTTCCACCAGTTGTAGCTATAAGTTGTAAATCAACAGGTAAAAATGTGTGATGAAGCCCTGTAATTACTAGTATTGGATAAGCAAATCCGTAAAGCCCTGCAACTAACCATCCTAAAGGTGAATTAAATCCAAATTGAACTACAGTTGCAATAACATCTCCAATTTTCCAACCTATAGGTCCTAATACTGTATGAACTAATAAAACTGTTGGAATAAGAGAGAAGAAAGGCACAATTATCATCTCTATAGCTTCTGGTGATACTTTTTTCCAAAATCTTTCTAAGTAAACATAAGTTAAACCTACAAGTATTGCTGGTATAACTTGTGCTTGATACCCTATCATATTGACTTTTATAAATCCAAAGTCCCAAAAAGGTATTGCTTCTGTCCCTACCGCACTATAAGCATTTAAAAGCTGCGGTGATACTAAAGTAATTCCTAAAACTATTCCCAGCATCTGGTTTGCACCCATCTTTTTAGTTATTGACCAAACAACGCCTACAGGTAAAAAATGAAATATTGCTTCACCTATAAGCCATAAAAAGCTATGAGCTCCATTCCAAAACTTGGATATTTCGATTAAAGTTTTTGTTCCATCCTCAAAAAATTTCATATCCCCAATTATATTTCTAAAACCAAGAATCAATCCCCCTACTATAATTGCTGATATAAGAGGTGCAAATATTTCTCCCATATTTGCTACTAACCTTTGAAGAAGATTCATATTTTCCTTTGCAGCTTCTTTAACAGCTTCTTTATTAGTACCTTTTAACTTAGTAAAATCAATAAACTCATTATAAAATGTTTGAACCTTCGGTCCAATTACAACTTGAAACTGTCCTACTTGGGTAAATGTACCCTTCACTGATTTTAATTCCCTTATCTTTTCTACCTTTGCCTTATTTGGATTCCTTAAAACAAATCTCATTCTAGTTACACAATGAGTAACAGCAGCTATATTTTCTTTCCCTCCTACATATTTAGTTAATTCCATTATATCATTTTTAAAAGATGACATTATTCCCCCCCTTTATTTTACTAATTATTATTATATATACATATATGAAACATATACGTATATGTTATAATAATTACTATAACATGTACGTACTAGTATGTCAAAGCGTTTTCAAAATTTTTACTATTTGTTATAAACTTATAATACACAAAAAAGCACATCATCTGATGCGCTTTTTTTCAAAATTAGAACATAGGCTATAAAGCTTTATGTTCTATCTAAATTAGTCTATTGAATTTTAGTTTCTTCAATACAACTTTTTATTGCTTCTTTTGTTGCAGATTTATTATATATAACTTCTACACTTCCACGTGCCCTATCAACACAAACCTCATTTACACCTTGAACCTTTTCAAGAGCATTTTTAATTTGAGTTTTCATATTTTCATTAGCAATTCCATTTACTATATAGTGTTCTCCTTCCATTTGAACTACTCCTTATATATTAAAATTTATAAATAGTATGTTCATAAGGTGTAAATTTTATTTCTATTATTTAAAACTCTTACTATATATCCTTTTATCTTTTCATAACTTTATATAAGTAAAATCTTTTATCATTAACCTACCTTTAACTTCTAAGAGACTCTACAGGATCTTTTTTAGCTGCTATTTTAGCTGGAAGCCATCCACCTATCATTGTTAAAACAACACTTATAATTACTAAGCTTATAGCATGAACTGGGTTTAAGTTTGCCACATTTTCAAGTTCTGTCATATTATATAGTATATTGTTTATTGGAAATGTAAGGGCATATGCAATAGCTATTCCTAAAAGTCCTGAACATGTTCCTATGATAAATGTTTCTGCATTAAACACCCTTGTAATATCTTTTTTTCTAGCACCTAGTGCTCTTAATATACCTATTTCTTTAGTTCTTTCTAAAACAGAAATATAAGTTATGATTCCAACCATAATAAGAGATACAACTAGAGAAATTGATGCAAAAGCTACTAAAACAATAGTTATTCCCTCCATTATTCCTCCTGTCATATCTGATATACTTTGAGCCAAATCAGTATAGATTATCTTTTCTTCATCATCTTCGCCATAATTATATTTATCTAAATATTCTATAACTAATTCTTTGTTTTCAAAATTATTTGGATAAATCATTACAGCATAAGGTGTTGGGTTTCCTCCAAGATAACTTAATAGATTCATTTTTGTTTCATCATCAATCTCTTCTCTTGTTAAAACATTATAATTTGCATTTTCCTGAGCTTTTACTATATCTGAATTTTTGCTATTCTCAATAATTAATTGTGTTAATCCGTCACTATAAACTATACCATTACCTAGTATACTTACCCCTGAACCTTCCTTTTGCCTAAGTATTCCACTTATTTTTAAAATTACATTGCTATCTGAATTGTACATGTCTTCATAAGCTGTTGATGGTATATATGTTCCAAAATCTGTTTTTTCATAAAAATCATTATTATTTATAAGCTTAAATTTCATTCCAACTAAATCCTTAAAGTCTATACTATTAACGTTTTCTACGTCTATACCAAGGTTTTTTAAAGTATTTATGTCTACTCTATTTTGAGAATCTACAACTAGAACTAAATCTGTATTTTCTGTTGGATAGCTTCCATCTAATAAATCATAATTCTTTTCTAAATATGATTCAGAGTTATTATCTAACATAACTGGATATGATGATAATTCACTAACACCTGACATTATAGGATTTGCAAAAGGAGAACTACTTGAACCTCCATCAAAAGTAACTTGTTTAATAGCATCATCTACTTTTATTAAAAGATTCATTGATACTACTCTAGTATATCCAATACTATTACATATACTTATATCTATCTTATTTAAGTAATCTATATACTTATCTGTTATATTATTTGTATGAAATATTGAGTTTTCACTAGAATCATATAAAAATACTTTTTCTGCATCTGAATAATTACTGCTACCAAGCATCTTATCCTTCATCTGTTCCCTTGCAGCTGCCATTGTTTCCTCTGTAATTTTCTGTGCTGTCTTTGATATAAAAATAGGATATTCTGATAATGTGTCCCCTTGAACCTCTTGTATTTTTGCATCAAAACCTGTTGATAAACTCAAAATAACGGCAATTCCTATAATACCTATACTAGAGGCAAAAGCTGTTAAAAAAGTTCTTCCCTTTTTAGTCTTTATATTTGTTCCAGATAACTTTAAAGCAGTAAAAAAGTTCATACTAGTTCTCTTTAGTGAATAATTGCCGTCTTTGAATTCTTCATCTAATGGATTAGAATCTGATACTACCTTTCCATCTCTAAATTCAATAATTCTATCTGAATACTCATGGGCAAGGTCTGGATTATGAGTAACCACAATTACAAGTTTATCCTTTGCAATTTCCTTTATAAGTTCCATTATTTGAATACTTGTTTTTGTATCTAATGCTCCGGTTGGTTCATCAGCTAAGATTATATCTGGGTCATTTGCAAGAGCTCTAGCAATTGCAACTCTTTGCATTTGCCCACCAGATAATTGATTTGGCTTTTTATTTATATGGTCTTTAAGGCCAACTCTTTCTAAAACATCTAAGGCTTTTTCCCTCTTTTCATTAGGTGATATTCCACTTAAAGTCATTCCCATTTCTACATTTGATATTATATCTAAATGATTTATTAAATTATAGCCTTGAAAAATAAATCCAATACTATTATTTCTATAGGCATCCCACTGATAATCTTTAAATTCCTTTGTGGACTTTCCATTTATAATTAAATCTCCACTGTCATACCTATCAAGGCCCCCTATTACATTTAAACATGTTGTTTTTCCTGACCCACTAGGTCCAAGTATTGATACAAATTCATTCTTTCTAAAATTTAATGATACCCCATCTAGTGCAACTTGGGTAAAGATACCCGTGGTATAACTCTTTTTTATATTTTTTAACGTAAGCATGTTTTTTATTTCCTCCTTATTAAATTTAATAATATTTTACATTATTTCCATTAACAGAGTATTAACTTAACTAATCTATTTTTCAAGCATATATTATAAAAAAGTACCTATGGAAGTGTATTTAGATATGCTCTTTATTATACATATAGTTATATACTGTATTTTTTTGAACTTGTTTTCTGTTATTTATATCTCATCAAAAATAGCTCATTATATATCTAAACTATTATATGTTACTTGTTATTTAATCTTCTCCATGTTTTACATCTTAGCCCTGTTAATAACACTTTTATATATACTTATAATCCGTATGTTTTCTTTTACTAAAAACTAAAGGAGAAGGACTAAATTTAATCCTTCTCCTTTAAACAACCTTACACTTAATTATTATAAATCTACTAGTTTTCTAAAGGAATAATTCCTATCTCTTATATTATTAGACATGATTCTTTATCTTAACTTAGATATTTTTTCATATCCCTATGAATAAACTTTAACTACAGTTTCTATTATGAAATCTTTTCAAACTGACTATTATAAAGTTCCGCATAAAATCCTCCTTTAGAAAGAAGCTCTTCATGATTTCCACTTTCTATAATATCTCCATCCTTCATTACAAGAATAAGATCTGCATTTCTTATAGTTGATAATCTATGAGCTATGACAAAGGAAGTTCTTCCTATTGTTAATTTATCCATAGCCTTTTGTATAAGTTCTTCAGTACGTGTATCTACAGAGCTTGTAGCTTCATCTAATATAAGAAGAGGTGCATTCTCTATCATAGCCCTTGCAATTGTTATAAGTTGCTTTTGTCCTGCTGAAAGATTAGCTTTATCATTTAAAATAGTATCATATCCCTTTGGAAGTGTTTCTATAAAGTGATGAATACCAACAGCTTTGCAGGCATTTATAACCTCTTTATCTGTTATACCTTCTTTACTATAAACTATATTTTCCCTTATAGTTCCTTCAAATAACCAAGTATCTTGCAAAACCATACAGAAAAAATCATGAACATTTTCTCTTGTAAGAGTCTTTGTATTAACTCCATCTATTTTTATTTCACCACTATTAACCTCATAAAATCTCATAAGTAAATTTACTATTGTGGTTTTACCTGCACCTGTTGGACCTACAATTGCTATTTTTTGTCCTGGAAATGCATGAGCTGAAAAATTATTTATTATAATTTTTTCACAGTTGTATCCAAACCTCACATTTTTAAATTCAACATCTCCACTAGATATTGTTAATACGTTATCTTTATCACTTTCATTTTCAAGTTCTTCCTCTTCTAAAAACTCAAAAACCCTTTCACTTGCTGCTGCTGTTGATTGCATGCTTGTAAATGCTTGTGCCATTTGAGACAATGGTCTTGTAAATAATCTTACATATATCATAAAAGCTACAATAACACCAAAAGTAATTTTATTATTAAGTGTTAGGGCACCTCCCACTACACACACAGTTACATATGCAAAGTTTCCTATAAACCCCATAAGTGGCATCATAAGCCCTGATAAAAACTGAGATTTCCAAGCACTATCATATAATCTTTCATTTATTTCATCAAAGGTTTTTTTTGCCTTTTCCTCCCCATTATAAACTTTAACAACGCTATGGCCACTATATATTTCTTCTATATGTCCATTTATTTCCCCTAAATATTGTTGTTGCCCTAAAAAGTATTTTTGTGATTTTGAAATAATTATTATCATAAATAAAAATCCTACTATAGTTGCTGCAACTGCTGAAAATGTCATGATTAAATTTGTTTTTAACATCATAAATAATGAACCTAAAAATAATGTCATCTCAGTTACAAGCATTCCAATACTTTGATTCATTGTTTGTCCTATAGTATCTACATCATTTGTCACACGACTTAATATATCTCCATAACTTGTAGAATCAAAATACTTAAGTGGTAATCTATTTATTTTCTCTGATATATCACTTCTCAAGCTTTTAGAGAGCCTTTGAGTAACAGTTGCCATAATAAACCCTTGAATATAACTAAAGATAAAACTTACCCCATAGAGTATGGAAAGTAAAATTGCTATTTTTTTAACTCCATCTAAATCTATATTACTTACTAATCCATCTGTAATTATATCAGTTATTTCACTTAATTTATTTGGTCCTATTATAGTAAAAACTGTACCTATTATAGCAAATAAGAAAGCTACCATTATTTGAGGTATACATGATTTGCAATATGATATTAACTTTTTCCAACTCTTAATAAAGTTTTTTGGTTTTTCATAAGCCCCCATCCTTCTTCCTGGTGGACCACCTATTTGTCTATGATTTCTTCTTGGTACTTCCTCATTATATCTGCTCTTACTCATTTTCAAGCTCCCTCCTTAGATAATTGTGAATATGCAATTTCTCTATAAACTTTACAAGATTTTAAGAGTTCCTTATGAGTCCCTATTCCTACAATTTCACCTTCATCTAAAACTATTATTTTATCCGCATTTTTAATAGTTCCAATTCTTTGGGCAACTATTATATTTGTTGCGTCCTTAGTTTCTTTTCTAAGTTCTAAACGTAGATTTCTATCTGTTTTATAGTCAAGGGCTGAAAATGAATCATCAAATATATAAATTTCTGGTTTTTTGTAAATGGCTCTTGCTATATTAAGTCTTTGCTTTTGCCCCCCTGATACATTGGTTCCTCCTTCTGCAATCTTGCCATTATAGGTATCCTCTATTTTTTCTATAAATTCTGTACCCTGAGCAATTTCTATAGATTTCTTTACTCTATCTAATACTCCATCATTATCCTCATCTTTTCCATAAGCCACATTAGAGATTACAGTTCCTCTAAATAAAACTGCCCTTTGAGGCACATATCCTAACTTTTCGTGCAGATCTTTTTGTTTATAATCCTTAACATTTATTCCGTCTACTAAGATTTCTCCCTCTGTTACATCATGGAATCTTGGAATAAGATTTACAAGGGTACTTTTACCACTTCCTGTTGAACCAATAAAGGCAACAATTTCTCCTCTATTTGCAGTAAAACTTATATTTTTTAATGTATAATCCTTAGCATCCTTATATTTAAAACTAACGTTTTTGAATTCAATCTCTCCTTTTAATGAAGTATGTTCATAATCTTTATCACCATCTAAAATAGTAAGCTTAGTATCTAATACTTCATTAATACGCTTTGCACAAACTGAGACCCTTGGAAGCATTATAAAAAGCATAGTTAGCATCATAAAAGCCATAACAACCTGTACTGCATAAGCTGAAAACACTACCATATCACTAAATAAAGGCAATCTATTTAACACAGCAGCTCTTTGTATTATATAGGCTCCAATCCAATAAACTGCTAAGTTTAATCCATTCATAACTAATCCCATACTAGGATTCATAATAGCCATTATTCTACTTGCAAAAAGATTTGTAGATGTTAAATCATTATTAGCATACTCAAACTTCTCTTCTTGATACTTTTCTGCATTATATGCCCTTATAACTCTAACCCCTGTCAAATTCTCTCTAATAACTCTATTTAGATTATCTGTTAATCCTTGAATTTTTTTAAATTTAGGAATAGCAAAAATAATAATAATAATATTTATAACTAAAAGAAATAACACAGCTCCTGCTGTTGTAGCAGTCCATTGCCAACTTTTATCTGCTATCTTTATAATTGCCCAAATAGCTAAAATAGGGGCCTTAATTAAAACCTGAAGTCCCATAGCCATAAACATTTGAATCTGTGTTATATCATTTGTTGAACGAGTAATTAAACTAGCTGTAGAAAAATTATTGATTTCATCCATAGAAAAAGACTCTACTTTGCAAAAAACCATCCTACGAAGCCTCTTAGAAAAGGAGGCTGCAACTTTAGAAGCAAAGAAAGCTACAATTATACAAGATACTAAACTTCCAAAAGCACATAACATCATATAAGAACCTGATTTTAAAATATCTTCCATGGTGCTTCCTTCTACTTGCACAAGAATTGTGATTTCAGACATATAATCTGGAAGTTTTAAATCAAGCCATACTTGTGCTAATATAAATATAAAACTAAAAAATATAAATAGCCATTCTTTAGATTTTAAATATTTAAATATCCTCACCATAATCCCCTCCATCTATTTAATTAATAAATTTAAATAAAGTCGCCAAAATTTGGCGACTTTCATTTAACTTCTTATCTATATATATTTAAAATCTATTTTACTTTATGACA
>CAUWNL010000082.1:0-12211 GCA_963559995.1 uncultured Sarcina sp. | reverse complement strand
CATTTTATTCCTCCATTTTTTAGACTAATTTCTAACTTTCCATTTCTAAAACTACTAATGATTTAATATCTTTAAAGTTAATGAACAAAATTATCTACAAAAATTGCTCATTATCTTTATATACTAAAGACTACTTTACTCAATCCCAGCAAAGTAGCCTTATATTATGCATTATTCTAGTATTTTTATTTTTTAATAAAAGTAAGAATCTATTTTAATGATAAATTAATTTAATTTTATCAGCCTTTTAGAATTAATATTAAATTAAATAAAATCTTCCATAAACATACTCTTAATATCTATTATTGCTTCCACAAACCATTATCTTATTTTCTACTATTTTCTTCATAGCAACTTTTCCTGGAGTCATATATTTTCTTGGATCATTTTCCTTTGGATTTTCTTTGAAAAATTCTTTTACAGCGTCAGCAAAAGGAATCTTTAAATCTGTTGCTACATTTACTTTGCATATTCCAAGGCTTATGGCTTTTTTAACTAAATCATCAGGCACATCTGATGCACCATGTAAAACTAAAGGAACACTTACCTTTTCTCTAATCTCCTTTAATCTTTCAAAATCTAGTTTAGGTTCTCCCCTATATAATCCATGAGCTGTCCCTATAGCTACAGCTAAAGAATCTACATTAGTTCTTCTTACAAATTCTTCTGCATCATTAGGATTTGTATACATTGTATCTTTTTCATCTACAACTAAGTCATCTTCTCTTCCACCTAGCTTTCCAAGTTCAGCCTCAACTACTGCATCAAACTTGTGAGCATATTCTACAACACTTTTTACAATTTCAATATTTTTTTCAAAATCATATTTTGATGCATCTATCATACATGATCTAAATCCTAAATCAATGTCTCTTTTTATAGCTTCAACATCTTCAAAATGATCTAGATGAATTGCTATTGGAATATTGTATTTATTTGATGCAACCTCTGCAATAGCCTTAATATAATCTGGTCCTGCATAAGTCTCTATAGTAGATGGAGTTCCTGCAATTATTACAGGAGATCTTAATTCCATTGCTGTTTCTGCAACAACTTGCAAAGTTTCTAAATTATGAATATTAAAAGCTGGTACTGCATATTTTTCTTTTTGAGCCTTTAAAAGCATCTCTCTTGTAGATAATATCATTTCTCTTTCCCCCTAATAATCTATCTCTTCTCCATGACATAGTATCTTAGTATCAGACATCTTTTTAAACCAATGTGCACTTTTCTTTGGGTATCTTTTTTGATTATGAAAATCTACATAAAATAAACCATATCTTTTATTAAAACCATTGCTCCAAGATAAAACATCCATAAGAGACCACACAAAATATCCCTTAACATTTACCCCTTCATCTCTAGCCTGTAAAAGAGCTTCTAAATGTCTTTTTATATAATCAATACGAGGTGTATCATCTATTTTTCCATCTACAAAATCATCCTTATATCCCATACCATTTTCAGTAATATAAACCTTTTTGTAATTTGGATAATCATTTTTTATTCTAACTAGCATATCATAAAGCCCTTTAGGATAAATTGGCCAATCCCAATCAGTAGTTTCAACCTCTGGGTTGCTGACCCTCTCTCCGATACCCTTTAGAGCAAAGATACTTGTACCCTTTTCCCCTGTTCCATTATGATAAATATTGCTTTCTCCATTATAGGCTTTTAAAAAGTGACTAGAATAATAGTTCATGCCTAGAAAATCTATATCTTTAGAAGCCTTTTCTATAGCTTCCATATCACCTTCATAAATTTTTAACTCTCCATTATTCTTTTTAAGGGTATCATTTACAATATTTGAAGTATCTTCATCATATGACCCTTTAAAACAAGCATCTAACATAAATTTATTTGAAATAGTATAATCTATCTTTGCAGCTAACTTATCTTCCTTAGAATCTGTTATTGGGTATTTTCCCTCAAGGGTATGAACTATTCCAATTTCACCTTTTAAATTCATAGATTTATAAAGTTCTACTACCTTTGAATGAGCCACCATCATATTATGCATAGATTGTACTGCTTTTTCTATATCATATTTTATACTTGGAGGGAAATTTCCAGCTATATAACCATTTTGAGCAACAGCCCAAGGTTCATTAAAGGTTATCCACTTTGTAACCCTATCACCAAAGTTATCAAAACAAACCTTAGCAAAGTTTACAAAATGATTTATGTTTTCTCTATCTAACCAATCTCCATTTTTAAAAAGGTTAAGTGGAGTATCAAAATGATGAAGTGTTACAAAAGGTTCTACCCCAGTTTTTAAACATTCATCTATAAGATTATTATAAAATTCTATTCCTTTTTTATTTACTTCCCCTATACCATCTGGAATAACTCTGCTCCAAGAAATAGATATTCTAATTCCATTTACTCCAAATTCCTTTGATAAACTTAAATCTTCATTATATTTATGGTAAAAATCACTTGCTATATCTCCATTAAATTTGCTTTCAGGTCTATTTAAATATTCATCCCAGATACAAGGACCACGTCCCTCTTCCCTTGCTGCTCCTTCTACTTGATATGCTGCTGTTGCTCCACCAAAAATAAAGTCATTATCAAATTTATACATAGTATTATCCCCTCTTTTTCATCTCAATATTTAAATAACTTTTATAATCTCTCATTTTCTATACTTTAATAGAAGATTAATTTTTTAGGCTTTTCTAAAATCAACACCTATTTAAAACATAACCTCTAATTTAACTATTTATAATATCTAAGGCAAAATTTAAAGCTCCTATGGAATCTCTTGTTAATTTTACATATTGAACTCCTGATGTTGTAGCTGATTTTGTTCCCTTTGATTCACAATCCTTTTGAAGCTCTCCATACATAGATGCCATTTGAGGAGCTAGAATTATTAAATCAAAGTCAGAAATTATTTCTTTATGCTGTCCATAAGCCATAGCTGTAGATTCTAGCTTTATATTGTTTTCCTTAGCACCTTTTGAAATGGCATTTGCAAGCATACTGCTTGTAGCACCACTTGCACAAAGAACTAAAACGTTTAAATCTTTATCATTATTTTTTGGATTTAACTTAATCTCTTTAACAGCTGCCACTTCTTCTATTTTCTCTTTTATAGCTGAATTACTATTTTTTCCTTCCTCTTCAACTAATTGAGCATCATAAACTTTGAAGAATGGATAATACATTGCAAAATCTACTGCAAGTAATAAAGGAGCTAGTATAAAAGAAAGTCCTGCAAAGCCTGTACCTAAAACTAACCCTATAGGTGCTGGAGTTGTCCATGGAAGAGTATAAACAAATCCATTCATTCCTAAGTTCTCAATAAAGAATTTAAATATCCAAACATTAGCTATTGGAGTTAATATAAATGGAACAAAAAATATTGGATTTAATACTATTGGTGCTCCAAATAACACTGGTTCATTTACAGCACAAGCAACAGGAATAATGGATGTTTTTCCAAGTGCTTTTAACTGTTTGGATTTTGCCATAAAAGCAAACATAACAGTTACCATTAATGTCGCACCAGTTCCACCAATTGTTGCAACAAAATATGATGTTCCGTGAGTCAATACATTTGTTGCATGTTGACCATTTTGAAATAATAATAAATTAGCTTCAACATTTGCTATATATATAGCAGTTACTGCAGGTTCTACAATAGATGGCCCATGAATTCCAACAAACCAAAACATTGCCATAGAACCATAAATTATAGCAAGTCCAATATAACCATCTGCTGCTGTAAATAAAGGTTTTAGTACTTCAAGTATCCACGCACTAAAGCACATTCCTGAGAATCTAACAAATATAATATCAAATAACCAGAAAAATAAAACTGATATTGCAAGTGGAATTAAATCTGCAAAAGTTTGAGAAATATTTTTAGGAACTTCATCTGGCATTTTTATAGTTATATCGTTTTTTACACAGAATTTATATATATTAGGAACTATAAATGCTACTATAAATCCAGCTAAAAGCCCTTTTGTACCCATGTAAGTGCTTGAAAATTCACCCTCAATTGATTCAACACTTATTAATAAGAATGAAATTATTGATACAATCATTACAGATACAATATTTATCTGTCTTATCTTAGGTAATTTTGCATTAAAGTTTTCAGCTAAGCTCTTTGCAATTGTTGCAACCATTAAAATAGCTAGAATACCCATAGAGTAGTTATAAGCTTTCCATAGAGCTGTATCAATATTGGCTGGCCAATAATATCCAAATATATTAGGAACACAAGCAACTAATATAAAAATACTTGAAAATAGTACAACAGGAATACAGCTTACAAATCCATCTCTAATTCCCCTTAAGTATGGGTTTTTTGAAACCTTTTCAAAAAACGGCTTCATCTTCTCAACTACCTGAATTAACTTCTCCACCTATAATCCCCCTTATTTTTTTTTATTTGAGGGCGAATTATTTATTCACCCTCAATTTCAATATTAATTTATTATTTGTTTACTTTTCTATATAGATTTATAAAGTTTTGAACCATATCCCTTAAAAGCATAACAGTCATTAAATGGTCTTGAGCATGTACTGTTAAAAAACTCATTTGTATTTTTTCTCCAGCAGCCTCCATTTGAATCATCTTAGTTTGAGTTTTATGAGCTTCATCTATAAATTCAGAAGCTTCCTTAATTAAATTTTCTGCTTCATCAAACTTTCCCTCATTTGCAAAGTTTAAGGCTTGAATATATTTTGATCTTGCATCACCTGCATAAGCTACTATTTCTAAAGTTATAAATTCTAATTCTTCAGTTGTCATTGTCATTTTTTAATTCCCCCTAATTTTTTAAATCATTATTATATTAATTTTAATTGTGCTTAGCACATACTATAATTTTAGATACAGGTAAAATAATATTTTAATAAATTAATCGTGATATTCTCCTCTATCCCATTTTTCTAAAAGTTCATCAAAAAAGTGTTCATTTTTAAATTCATCTTCTTTTCTAACTGCTATTGAGTCTAATTTTTTTATAATTTCTAAATCCTCTTCTGTAGGCTCAAATTTAGTATCTAAGAATGCATCTACCATATTTTCCATTAAACCAACGCCAGTAATTCTTCCACCAAAACCTAGTATATTAGCATTTAAATGTTTCCTAGCGTGAACTACAGTAGATATATCTCTAGCTAATGTTGTTCTTGTCCCAACTACTTTTGTTGCAGATGATGTTATCCCAACACCTGTTCCACAAAGAACAATTCCTAAATCTGCTTCCTTTGAAACTACCGTCTCAGCTGCTCTTTTTCCGTAAATTGCGTAGTGTGTTCTTTCTTTATCATAAGTTCCACAATCTATAACTTCATATCCCTTTTCCTTCAAATAGTTTACTAAATAATTTTTTCTATCTGTAACAATATGATCACAAGCAACTGCTATTTTCATAACTTTCCCCCTATAACATTTTATTTAACATATCAACTCTTATTTGGTGTCTACCACCTGCATATTCAGACTTTAAATACTCATCTACTATATTTTCTGCAAGAGTTTGTCCTAAAATTTTAGAACCTAAAGCTATTACTGAAGTATTATTATGATTTCTTGTCATAAAAGAAGAATGTTCATCTGAAACCTGAGCGCAAATAATACCCTTATGCTTATTTGCAGCTATAAATGACCCTGTACCGTAAGTATCTATAAGTATTCCTCTATCGCCTTCATCTTCAAGTATTGCCTTGCAAACCCTATCTGCTGAATCCACAAAATCAACAAAATCCTCTGTCTTGTCAACAACTTGATAACCTTTACCCAAAAGATAGGATTTTAAATGCTCTTTTAACTCAAATCCATATTTATCAGAACCTATTAATATTTTCATAAATTACTCCTCTCTTACACTATTAATTATCTTACAATATTTTGAATATTTATCTTTTAAATCACTATCTAAATTAGCTTCTGTCACAATGGCTGTTATATCATCTAATTTATATAATGTATAAAAATCCTCTTTTTCAAATTTGGTGTAGTCACAAACTAAATATCTCTCTATTGAGTTGCTCAACATTATTCTTTGACTTTCTCCTTCTTCCTCATTAGATGTCATAATATTATTATTTGAAACTCCATTAGCACCTATAAAAGTAATTTGCACTCTTATTTTGTTTAAAATTTCATTAGCAAAACTTCCCACAAAAGTATTTGTTTTGTGTCTTAATCTTCCACCTACAAGAATTACCTCAAATTGCTCATTATCTTTACATTTTTCAAAGATACTAAGACAATTAGTAATTATTTTTACATTATTTGATTTAATATAATCTGGTATATGTTCTGTAGTAGTTCCTGGCCCTATATAAATATTGTCGTTATTCTTTACTAAACTTGCTGCAATTTTAGCAACATTAATTTTACTATCAATATTTATGTTCCTTTTTTCATTTGGTGAAAGTTCCTCAAACTTAGCTCCATCTAAACTCCTAGCTCCTCCATGAATTCTAATTAGTAGGCTTTTTTCTTCTAGGAATCTTAAATCTCTCCTTATTGTCATTTCAGTTGCTTTAAGCTTTTCTGTTAAATCTGTTACTTTTATTATTCCAAATTTGTCTAAAGCCTCTAATATAATTTCATGTCGTTGCTCCTTTAGCATGTTTTATCACCTCTATGCTTTAATATATTTTTATTTAGTAAGTTTTATGTTTATTTTTTATCTTTTTTTTTCGCTTTTGTTTATATTTATATTATACATATTTCCAGATAATGTTTTCAATTTACATTTTAATCCATTTGAAGCTATTTTCCTTTATATTCTAAATTTATATTTATTTTACTTTAATTATCTTTATTTTTCTAAATTTTATTATTTATTTATTTTTTTATAGTTATCTCTTTTGTTTATATTTAACAAAAAATAACATTTATTATTTACATTAATTTACTTTATTGATATAATTTATTTATATAAGGTACCTTCTATTTACCTATGATAAATTACTTCTAAAAAACTAAAGCATACTTATATGTTTAAATTAAAATTTTATTTTAGGAGAAAATTTATGATTAAAAGAATTTGTAAACCAGTTATTTTATCCATACTATCTTGCCTTTTAATATCTAATATAGGCATTAATAAAACCTCAGTTATAGCAAATGCCACTAATAATACCCCTACTTCTTCTAATATTGCCAAGGGTGCTGATATTGGGTGGGTTAGTCAATTAGAAGATATTGGTATAAAATGGATTAATGATAATGGAAATGTAGATGACCCTCTAAAAATTCTTAAAGACAAAGGAATTGATTCTGTTAGATTAAGAGTTTTTGTTAATCCACCATCTGATTATACTTGGACTAAAAAAGATGGAACAGTGTGCTACTTAGGATTTTCTGATAAAGACAGCGTTGTAACTATGGCAAAAAGAGCAAAAGAATTAGATATGAAAGTTATGATTGATTTTCACTATAGCGATCATTTTGCAGACCCTGCTTACCAAGATAAACCAGAAGCTTGGAAAAATCACACTTTCCATGAACTTAAAGAAGACGTATACAATCATACAACAGAAGTTATGACTGCATTAGCAAATGAAGGAATTTATCCTGAATGGGTTCAAGTAGGAAACGAAACTAATTCCGGAATGTTATGGGATGATGGCTACATTTGGGATGGGTCTAGTACCCCTAATGTCGCTTCTTGGTCACAACTTATTAATGAAGGTTATAATGCAGTAAAGAATATTAGCCCATCTTCAAAAGTTATCTTACACTTAGCCCATGGATATGATAATTCTCTATTTAGAAGTGTATTTGATGCCTTAGGAAAAGCTGGAACTAATTATGATGTAATTGGTATGTCTTATTATCCTTACTGGGAAGGTTCTGAGTATACTGAAAGTATTAATGACATAATATATAACTTAAATGATATGTCTAGTCGCTACAATAAAGATGTTATGATTTGTGAAATTGGAGGTCTTGAAGAAGAAGCTACTGAAACTTACAACTTAATTAAGGCAACAATAAAAGCTGTTTCAGATGTTCCAAATGGACGTGGACTTGGTGTTTTTTATTGGGAACCTGCAGTAAGTTCTAGTGTACTACCAGATAAATATCCTTTAGGTGCTTGTACAGAGGTTTCAAAAAATACACTTAAATTTACTACTGCTTTAGATGCATTTAAAGACTCAGTCTTTAATGATTTAAATACTAATGCTACTTATAAAATAATAAATAGAATTAGTGGCAAAGCATTAAACGTATCTGGTGGCTCATTTGATAATGGTGCAACTATTGAGCAATACACTTATTATGGTTGGAACAGTCAAAAGTGGAAACTAGTATCTTCTAATGATGGATATTATAAAATAATGAATGTAGGTAGTAGAAAGTTTCTTGATATTTCTGGCTCATCTTTAGAAAATGGCGCTTCTAACATTCAATGGAGTAACACCAATGGACTTAATCAACAATGGAAACTTGTTAAAACAGAAAATAATTACTATAAAATACAAAATAGAAATAGCTCTAAAGTTTTAGATATTGAAGCTTCTTCTAAAGATGAATGTGCATCTAATGTTCAATGGGAAGATAACGGTGGCTGGAATCAAATGTGGATATTAGTTGAAGTAGATTAATTTTAAATTAATTCTTTTTAGACTTACTCTACTATTTTTAGTCTTTTTATTTTTATAATCGCATCTTGAATATCGTAAGTGTTCATCAAGCTGTGCTTATAATATTTCGTGAAGCGTAGCTGAAAAATGTGTTTTATAGCTACTTACAATTCTTTTGCTGTAGTTATATTATTTTTCCTTAAAAATTCCTTATTAAACGTAATTGATTGCACCTCCTGAATTGAATATATTTTAATTATATCCACATTTAGATTTACACAATCAATTATACATTACAAAAATTAACTTTCAATTTATTAAAAAGTTGTATATAAATAATTAAATGTATAAAAGATATCAAGCTTTTTATTTTAGATTATGATTTTCTCAAAAAGACTAAGTTTATGTAAACTTAGTCTTTTATCTTTAATTTTGTTGAATTAATTTTTTTATTGCCTTTAATAGATTTTCTCTATTAACAATAAGTTCTTTCAACTCTTTTAAATCTTCTAATGTATCCTTATTTTTTATAAAGCTTCTTGCAGAACTACGAGAACTAATATAGCTCGCTCTCTCTATTTTTTTCATTCCAATCTTTTTGCTCTTTTTTGTGCATCAGTTAACTTTTTTCTCCGATCAAAGATATGGTCCTCCCTTTAAAATAATTTTTTCATATTGATTTTAAAGGATAATACTGCTATTATTTCTAATAAGGGTTAAGTCATAACCTTAACCCTATTAAATTATTTAAGTATCTCTATAAGTATTATTATCCAACCTATTAGAGATATTAGATCTATTACTTTTTTTACTTATATACATCTTATCATTTACATAATATTTAAATTATATTGTAATTTAGTAGAGTAAATATGAGATTTTATAATAAGGTTCTAATAATAACCATTAAGGAGCTGATTATTATTAAAACTTTTATAAACGCTTTAATAATTTTAATTAATATTATACTTCCTTTATTAACAATATTATTATTTACTCTAAAACATTTCTATTTTGAATAGTATTATATATTTTATTTGAGTATATTTTTACATACCCTTTTTTAATAACATATCATGTCATACTGAAATATTAGAAAAAATCAATTTATTTTTTTAATTATATTAATATCCAATTAGAATAATAATTAGATATATAAATCTCCATTCTGTTCAATTATCTTACTTATATGCAATGAATATATATTTTATTTTAGTAGATTAATAAAAAATTATACTTTACCCTTATTTTATTAGATTTGTTTGAGTTTAAAAATAATTACCTATTCATAATACCATTGATAGCATAATAAAAATGAGAAAAGTCACATATTGAGCCTATGTTACTTTTTATTTTATGAAAGTACTTGTAACTGCCATCAATAGTATGGTTTAAGAGGATTTTAAAAAAGCAACACAATATAAATTAAGTATGTTTTTAGAGGAAAATTATCTTATTTTAAGATAATTTATATAATTTTAAAAGACATATATGAAGGTGGTAGTTCCAGGATTAAAAAGTTATTTCGGAGTGGCATTGGTAGAATACCTCACATAAATTTCCCAAAACTCATGAAAGGAGGGGGAAAATGGCAACACCAAAAAACCTTTAGAATTACAAATGAAACATTTAACGCAGAAAGAAAAAGTAAAAAAACTTGAAGAACGAGAAATAAGATATTTAAATAAAAATCAACTTTATGTGAATAAATTGTAAATAAATATACTTGATAGCAGTAACATTTTTATGTAAAATATTACTTGTATTAAATATTTGTTATATAAATTCAATGAAATAGAATTGGGCATATGATAATTAAACAATATAATAGTTACTATATAAATCAAACTTCAAAAAAACTTTATATAAGATATTATCCAAATTTAAAATAATAACATATATTCTTTTAATAATATTTAATACTACAAATTTTATTATTAGAGTCTCATTTTATTTATTAAGTAACTTTTATATTTTATTTTTATAATATATTTATTTTGTATTGTAAAAATAATTAAATTTATATAAAGGAGTAATAGATGATAAAAAGAAGAAATAATGGGAAAATTATTGCTGCTGTAATTGCTGCTATAGCTGTTATTTGCATTTGTGTAGGTGGATATGCCTATTCGCAAAGCAAAAAAACAACTACTAATACAACTACTTCAAGTGATACAAATAAGATATCAACTAATATAACTAATGCAAGCTTAGCACAAGATAAAGGAACCGGAAAAGGAGATGAATACGAGAATGAAGGATATAATCCTACAACTGGTACATCACCTATATTAAATGATGATAAGGGACAATCTGTAGCAGAAATTAAATCATCTTATACAAATACACCTGACTTAGGAGCTTTAGCAAATCCTATTTCAGAAGCAACTTTAGATAAAATGAAGGCTGGATTTAATGCACCAGATAATCTTGGATATGTAAATCCAATACCAAGTTGGTATAAGCCTAATGAAATTATTCCAGGGGAAAATATAATTCAATCAGCTAATAGTTATGCTGTTCCAGCCAACCAAGTAGCACTTATGATTTCAGGACATTCACAAATTAAGCAAAAAGAAATATTTTTAGCTTTTGATGATGGTCCAAGTGTAAATAATACACCTAAAATATTACAAATACTTAAGAAAAACAATGTACATGCTACGTTCTTTTTAATCGGGGACCACTTAAAAAATAATGAAGCTATTCAAAACATAGTAAGACAAGAAATAATGGATGGAAATGCAGTAGGAGATCATACATTTACTCACCAACTATCACTTCTTTATCCAACTATCAATGGGGTGTCAACAGTAAATGTTCCAGAATTTATGTCACAAATAAATCAATGTAAAGATTTAGAACATTATGTATTAGGACCTCACTTTGACACTAGAATATTAAGACTTCCAGGTGGATATATGTCAAGAGTCTACTATCATGATCCACATTTAGAAGAATTTAATAAGGCTTTAGATCAAGAAGGATGGACTGCACTAGATTGGACAGCAGATTCAGGAGTTGCAGCAACTCAGGCTCAAATAAGTCCACAAAAAATGCTTGAATGTTCAACAGAAGGATGGGAAGAAATGCCTCAAGACGTATTATTACTTCATGATGCAGGGGCAAAAGTTGATACAGTTAATGGACTTCAAGGTGTTATAACATTCTTTAAAGATCATGGTTATAAATTCATGGTAATTAAGAATGCACCTACTCAATCATTTAATAATATATCATATACTGATTTCAGTACAGATTCAAATCAAGGACAAGTAGCAACAACAAAGTCCGGCTATTAAAATTGTAAACTAAAATTAAGTTTAATGGTAAATTTAAAATTTTATTTAAATTTAAGTGATATGTGTTTGCTTAGTTTAAATATAGAAAATAGTCAATTAAAAAATAAAATAGAACAATTGTAAAATGTTATTAACTAAGCTGTATACAAATTAAATTATTATGTATACAGCTTTTAAATATTAATATGATTATAAGAAGTGATTTTTATTATGAAAATAGCATTAGATATGATAAGTTGAAAAATAAATGTTGAAGTATGTAAAAGCGTTTCCACGGAACAGAACTTAAAAATAAATATATACACACAGATTCTAAACTATTTAAACTTAGAAAAATAACA
>CAUWNL010000081.1:0-12452 GCA_963559995.1 uncultured Sarcina sp. | reverse complement strand
AACACTATCTACTATTTCTTTTGATGCTATCCCCTCTACATAAGTCAAAGTTACTACCGTTTGTGTTTCAGTACCCACATAAATACTTTCAAACTTTAGATTTGAATTTTTTACTCTTCTTCTTATTAATGTTACATTATCTACAAAGGCTTCATTAAACCCCTCTCTAGGACCTTTTACACCAGCCTCTGTAACTGGAATACTAACACTTCTTCTTGTGTAACCCTTAACTTCACAATATATTGATTTCTCATAGCCATGAAAGATAATAACTACGTCTCCTGATAAAACATGCAAAAGAGCATCATCATCATCTTTAACAAAGGCTGTTGAATTTATATTTAAAACCTTTTTAATTACATCATCCTCAGTTTTTATATTCTCTTTAACCATCATCAAAGGTTTTATAATATATTCACTTATAAATTGCGTTGAACACATTGTATCTGTGTACATTATAGTTGTTTCTCCTAAAGCTGTTTCTAAGTCTCTAATTTTCACATCAAAACAATTCTTTAGTTTATCCTTTAAAAAATCTATCTGTTTTTTCATATTTTATCACCCAAAATATTGTTTGTATAAATAATGTTTAATATTCATGCAATTGTAAATAATAATTAAAGCATATTACTTAACTTATCTTACAATGATAGTTTTTATTGGTTTTAAGAAGAAAATAGAGGTATTTTAATTTATAAATTTAAAGTAAAGACTAAAGATAAGATTAATAAAATTAAATGAGGTGAATGAATTGGAAAAACTAACATCTAAGCACTTTATATTCTTTATAATTGCAACAATTAGCACAACTCTTTTTAACTATCCCTCTTTATTTATAAGATTAGGGGGAAGGAATACATGGATTTTTTCAATAATAGCTAGCTTAATATTCTTCTTTTTTGCTATATTTATTCTTTCTATAGTAAGAAAAAATCAGGCCTATAACTTTAATGAAGTTTGCTATAAAACCCTTGGAAAACCCATTGGAAACTTATTTTTAATAATTTTTTCAATAGGACTTATATTAATCTGTATAGAATCAGCTTCTGTAAGTTCTAGCGCAATTCATACAAATATATTTATAGATACCCCTATTTGGTATTCACTAATATTTTTTATAGGAACTGCACTTTTTATATCAAAAAATGGTTTTAAAAGTGTTTTAATAACAGCAGTAGTTAGTGTTTCTATTGCATCTGCTCTAGCTGTTTTAATAGGAATCCTTTCTATTAAATACACTGATTTACTTCGTTTACTTCCTATATTAAAAAACACAAATGCAAATATGTGGACGTCGTCTATTTTAAGTCAAATAGGAGCATTATCATCATTTTTTACCTTACTTCCTTTCTTAAAAAGAATAGATGATAAAAATAATATAAGAAAAGTGTCATTAATAACAATACCTATAGTTTTATTTTGTTCAATATTTTTCATAGTTAACCTGATTTCATCTATAGGTTCTGAAAGAAGTGGAAATATTTTCTATCCTGAATTTATTCAAGCACAACTAATATATTTTGGAGGGTTTATAGAAAATGGAGATATCATAACAATGGCTGTATCTCTTCTTCTTTGGACAATAAAATATATAATAGCAATCTTTTCACTGTATTCTATATGGGAAAATATATTCAAAAATAAACTTATATTTTTGTCTATAATTTCTATAATAGTTTATATAGCATCTTTATTTTTAGCTAAGAATGTATATACTTTATTTAACATACTGCCCTATTATCAATACATAAGTTTTATAGTATTTTTCATTCTTCCTATAATAATATATGGAATTTATCCTTTAAGAAAAAAAGCAAAGGTGCACAAATAAGCAGTAGATAGGTTCTGTGTTTTATGGTAATATAATTTTATGTATTATAGGAAAATAATAAGTTTTAAGCTTATTTACAAATGCTAGCACCTCTAATTATTTACTGAGTTATGTGTTTTAAATTAAATCATTACCTTAAAACAATACTAAATAAATTATTAGAAATGATAGACATGATATAAAATTAAAGAAAAGGAATGATAATATGTCAAATACACAAAGTTCATCTAACTTTATAAGAAATATAGTTATAGATGATATAGAAACTGGTAAACATGAAGAAATAATTACTCGTTTCCCACCAGAACCTAATGGATACTTGCATATAGGCCACGCTAAATCTATAGTTTTAAACTTTGAACTTGCTGATGAATTTAAAGGAAAAACTAATTTAAGATTCGATGATACAAACCCTGTAAAGGAAGATACAGAGTATGTTGAATCTATTAAAGAAGACGTTAATTGGTTAGGATTTAATTGGGATAATCTATTCTTTGCTTCTAATTATTTTGATACTATGTATGAAAAAGCTAATCTTCTAATAAAAAAAGGTTTAGCTTATGTTTGCGATTTAACTCCTGATGATATAAGAGCCTATAGAGGAACTTTAACAGAACCTGGTAAAGAGAGTCCTTATAGAAATAGAAGTATTGAAGAAAATTTGGATCTTTTTGAAAGAATGAAAAATGGTGAGTTTGAAGATGGTTCAAAGGTTTTAAGAGCTAAAATAGATATGTCATCTCCAAATATAAACATGAGGGATCCTATAATATATAGAATATCTCATACTAAGCATCACAATACAGGAAACAAATGGTGTGTATATCCAATGTATGACTTTGCACACCCTCTAGAAGACGCTATAGAAGGAATAACTCATTCTATTTGCACTCTTGAATTTGAAGACCACAGACCACTATACGACTGGGTCGTTAAAAACTGTGAAATGACATCAACGCCAAGACAAATAGAGTTTGCAAGACTTAATATAACAAACACAGTTATGAGTAAAAGAAAGCTTAAAATGTTAGTTGATGAGGGAGTAGTTGATGGATGGGATGATCCTAGAATGCCAACTATAGCAGGCCTTAGAAGACGTGGATATACCCCTGCATCAATCAGAAACTTCTGCAGAGAAATTGGTGTTGCAAAGGCTAGTTCAGTAGTTGATTCTCAAATGCTAGAACATTTTATAAGAGAAGATTTAAACACTAAAGCCCCAAGAGCTATGGCTGTTGTAAATCCACTAAAACTTGTAATAACTAACTATCCTGAAGGACAATCTGAAATATTAGAAGTTGAAAATAATCCTAGTGATGAAAACGCAGGAAAAAGAACTATAACATTTTCTAGAGAACTTTATATTGAAAGAGAAGATTTCATGGAAAATCCTCCAAAGAAATATTACAGATTTTTCCCTGGAAATGAAGTAAGACTTATGGGTGCATATTTTGTTAAATGTACAGATGTTATAAAAGATGAGAACGGAAATGTTATTGAAATCCATGGAACTTATGATGTTGAAACAAAAAGTGGTTCAGGATTTACTGGAAGAAAAGTTAAATCAACAATTCATTGGGTTGATGCAAATAACTCACTTCCTTGCGAATTTAGATTATATGAACCATTAATCTTAGATTCAGAAAGTGAAGAAAATAAGCACTTCCTAGAACAAATTAATCCAAATTCTCTAACTGTAACTGAAGGGTTTATAGAACCAGGTGTTAAAGGTTCTAAGGGGAATGATAAGTTCCAATTAGTTAGAAATGGATACTTTAATGTTGATCCTATATATAGCGATGATAACAAATTAGTATTTAATAGAATCGTATCCCTTAAGAGTTCATTTAAAATTAAATAACTAACTTCTCTAAGCTATGCTTTATTTAAATTCACAATTACTTAAAGCATAGCTAATATATATTTTAAAGTAAACGTTTGTATAAGTTTTATATTTAAGCAAATATACAAAATATTTGCTTATGTGTACCTGTAAATTATATTATATCACCTATAAATTTATATCCAACACCTCTTATAGTTTGAATGTATATAGGATTTTTATCATTTTCTTCTATTTTCTTCCTTATATGCCTTATATGAACATCCACAGTTCTAGTTTCACCTACATATTCATATCCCCATATTTTATCTAATAGTATTTCTCTAGTTAATATCTTACCTTTATTTTTAATCAAGAGTTTTAATACTTCAAACTCTTTAAGAGTGAAATCTAATTTTTCTCCATTTTTCGAAACTTCTCTTGTCTGCAGATTTAAAGTTACATTTCCAAATCTTAAAATCTCATTATCGTATTTAATATTACTTCTTCTTAAAAGTGCTTTAATTCTAGCAGATAGTTCTCTTATGGAAAATGGCTTTGTTATATAATCATCAGCTCCTAATTCTAAACCCAAAATCTTATCTATTTCCTCACTTTTTGCTGTAAGCATTATTATAGGTACATTAGATATTATATTATCCTTACGTATTTCTTTACAAACTTCAAATCCATCCATACCAGGTAGCATTAAATCTAGCAAAATTAAATCAACTTGTTTTTCTCTTGCAAGCTTTAATCCCTCTAAGCCATCATTAGCTGTATATACGTTATAGCCACTTTTTTCTAGGTTGAATTTTAAAAGCTCTCTTATATGATCTTCATCATCTACAATAAGAATTTTCTTTTCAGCCATTTTTATCCCCCTAATCCTGATTATTAGAAAATATTATTTTATGTAATATCTCATCCTATAATATTATTACATATATTTTGAATAAATTCTATAAAAAGAAGAACTAACATAATTAAACTCTCTATGTTAGTTCCAATATTTTTATTATCTAGGAATTAAACCTATCTTCTTTTGTATCTTTCTAAGTGTCTTATTTGCCACATAGTTCGCTTTATCAGCACCTTCTTTATATATAGCTTCTAAAGATTTTTTATCCTTTAAAAATTCATTAACTTTATCTTGAAGTGGCTTAAGTTCAGAAATTATAGCCTCTGCTACATCACTTTTAAATTCTGAATATCCTTTATCTTTATACATTTGCACAATTTCTTCTGAAGAATATCCTTTAATGGCAGATAAAATATTTACTAAGTTTTTAATTCCTGGTTGCTCATCTGTATAATTTACAATTCCTATACTATCTGTTACAGCCCTTGAAATCTTCCTTCTTATAACATCTGGTGGATCCATAATAAGTATAAAACTATTAACATTTTCATCTGACTTTGACATCTTTTTAGTTGGCTCTTGAAGACTCATGATCTTTGCCCCAACTGGTGGAATATAAGGATTTGGAATCTTAAATGTTTCACTATAAGCGCTGTTAAATCTTCCTCCTAAATCCCTTGCAAGTTCTAAATGTTGTTTTTGATCTATTCCAACTGGAACTAAATCAGTTTGATATAAAAGTATATCAGCTGCCATAAGTACAGGGTATGTGAATAGTCCTGTAGGAACAGATTCACCGTGTTTTTTAGACTTATCCTTAAATTGAGTCATACGACTAAGCTCACCCATATATGAATTACAAGTTAAAAGCCAAGCTGTTTCTGAATGTGCAGGAACATGAGATTGTATAAATAAAGTATTTTTACTTGGATCTATTCCTGCTGCAATATAAATTGCTAAAACCTCTAAAGTTCTTCTTCTTAAATCTGCTGGTTTTTGTTTAACTGTTATTGCATGTAAATCAACTACACAAAAATAACAATTATATTCCTCTTGAAGTTTAACCCAGTTCTTTAAGGCCCCTAAATAATTTCCTAAAGTAAGCTCACCAGATGGTTGAATACCACTAAATATTATTTTCTTATTTTCTTCCATAATTTATACCTTCCTTCTCTTTTAATTTTAACTATATTTTTAATATTTATTAATTTAACACAAAAAATCCGTCCTATAAAAAATAGGACGGAATATATTAACCCGTGATACCACCTAAATTGTAAAAAATAAAATTTTTTATTTTATTACCACTCATTAGATATTAAAAATACCTTATACTATAACGGGTATAAGCCGATATCCACTAGTTTTTTAAATTAATTTAAAATTTCATTTTATTTCTCAAAGGCCCATTCACTAAAACCCTTTCTTGCTGACATTACACCATTTATCTGCTCTCTTTATTGAACCTAAGCTTAGTTACTTTCCCTTATCAAAGAATTTTTAATTATTAACTTTAATCTTAATATAATAATAAATTTTTAATAACATAATGTCAATACAACATGCTTTATTTAAACTATTTTTTATCGCTAACATATATATTATCTCTCTTTAAAACCTTGAAGATAGTTATGAATATTATTTTTATATCCATAATAAAATTTCTATTTTTAATATAAAATATATCTAATTTTATTTTTTCACTCCAAGTTAAATTATTTCTTCCTCTAATTTGAGCATATCCTGTTATTCCTGGCTTAACTCTAAATCTTTGTTTTTCTTCAAAGTCATAATCTTCATATACATAGGGATAATGAGTAAGTGGTGGCCTAGGGCCTACTATACTCATATCACCTTTTATAACATTTATTAGCTGTGGAAGCTCATCTAAGCTTGTACTTCTAAGTAGTTTACCCATGTTGGTTATTCTACTATCACTTTCCGTAACAAATATTCCTGTTCCTATATTTTCAGCATTATTTACCATGGTTCTAAACTTATATATATTAAATTCTTTTCCATCCTTACCCAACCTTTTTTGAATAAAGAATACAGGGCCTTTAGACTCTATCTTTATAGCTAGTCCTATTATAAATAGTAATGGAAAAAGGATAATAAGTGCTACAATAGAAATTGTTAAATCAAATATTCTCTTTATACATAGATAGATTAAACTACTATTCTTAATACTAGTATTCAAAATTACCTCCTAAGATATTATTTTTTATAAAATATTTAAAATAATTACCTCTATCTATATTTTATGATTATAAATTTATCATTGTTACATAGCCACAACTAAAATTTTTTCCTTAACGTTTAAAAATCTCTTGTTGAAAATCTCCACTTAAATGAATGATAATTATTCATTATTATCCATATGCATGGTATAGTCTAATACATTTGGCATATATGTTGGAACAACTATTTTAAGTTCCTCTTTTAGCTTTTCATTATCTCCATCATTAGCTATATCTAAGAGCCTTTTTATAGCTCTTTCTAAATAATTAATATCAAAATTTTTGGCTTTCCCTATAAATATTTTTTCATGATTTGTATTTATTAAACCTTCCTCTGCCATTAAAAGTTCCTCATAAAGTTTCTCACCAGGTCTTAGTCCTGTAATCTTAATATCTATATCTTTATATGGTTCAAATCCTGAAAGTCTTATTAAATTTTTAGCTAAATCATATATTTTTACTGATTTCCCCATATCTAAAACAAAAATCTCTCCACCTCTTGCAAAAGCTCCTGCTTGGAGTACAAGTTGTGCTGCTTCTGGAATTAGCATAAAATATCTTGTTATATACTTATTAGTTAATGTTACAGGTCCACCTTCTTCAATCTGTTTTTTAAAAAGTGGGATAACTGAACCGTTACTTCCTAAAACATTTCCAAATCTTACAGCTACAAAATCAGTTTTACTAATCTTATTCATTCCTTGAATTATCATTTCACAAAGTCTTTTAGTTGCCCCCATTACATTTGTAGGATTTACTGCCTTATCTGTTGAAATAAGTACAAATCTTTCTACTTTATAGAAATCTGCACTTTTAGCTACATTAAGAGTACCTACAACATTATTTTTAATAGCTTCTTCAGAATTAAACTCCATAAGGGGTACATGTTTATGTGCTGCTGCATGGAATACTACTTGTGGTCTATACTTTTCAAATATCCTATCTATTCTTTTCCTATCTCTTACTGATGCTATCAACACATCTTTCTCTAAATCAGGGTACTTTCTAGTCAATTCATTTTCTAAGTCATATGCATTATTTTCATATATATCTAATATTAAAAGTTTTTTAGGTGAAAATTCTGCAATTTGTCTACAAAGTTCTGAGCCTATAGACCCTCCCCCTCCTGTTACTAAAACAACTTTTCCTAAGATATAATCTCTTATTCCATCTTTATCTAAAGTAATTTCTTCCCTTCCTAACAAATCTTTTACGTCAATATTTCTCATAGTTTTTAAATTAATATCTGTTCCTATTAATTCATATATCCCTGGTATTATTTTAACTTTTTTTCCTGTGTTTTGACATATTTCTACTAGTTCCTTCTTATCATCCCCTTGTAAAGAAGGTATAGCTATTAATATTAAATCAATCTCCTCTTTTGCAACTATATTATCTATATTATTTCTATTTCCTAAGATTTTAAATCCTCTAAGATATGTTCCTAACTTTTGCTTATTGTCATCTACAACTCCAACTATATTGTATTTTATAGGATTTTGTTTTATTATATCTTCTATAATAAGTGTAGCTGCTTCACCAGCTCCTATTATTAAAACCTTCTCTTTAGATAATGATAATTGAATATTTTTTTTTATAGAAAATATTTTAAATATCTTAAAATTAAGCCTACTTATAATTACAAATATAGTTATAAATATACCTGATGTTACTGTGACTACAACTGATGGTTTAAATGGCATTAATACTCTAATTATTAAATTGAATAATATAGAAATTGTACATGCACTAACTCCATTTATTATTTCATTAAATCCTGCATTTTTCCATAAACTTTTATACATCTTAAAAAAATAAAAACTTATAATATATACCATTATAACTAAAGGCATATATCTCAAATAATTATCTATATATTCATTAGGTATACTTAAAAACCTTATATATATCCCTATAAAATATGCTATATTTATAAGCAAAATATCACCTAAAAACAAAGCTATCATTTTAACATTTCTATCTTCTAACATCAAAATCCCTCCATCAAATTATTAAATAAATATATACTCGTATCTTTAAAATATCATTATTATATATACGTATTTAGTTATTTGATAAGACCACTTTCCTTCTTTATATAAAACCAATAATTAAACCTAATAATTTATATAATTGTTTATTTCCTTTAAAATATAACTTATATATAGCTTTTTAAGTTATCTATATCCTTAAAATATAAAAAGGAGTAAAGCTAATTTCAAAATTAACTAGTTTACTCCTTTTTAATATCTAAATATAAAACTTTTTATCTCATTCTAATTACTTCCATGTAGCTTCTAAAAACTTCACCTACCCCCCAAGCTTGGGCATAAGCACCTCTTGGATTATGAGGATTTTTCCCATCAAAAATTTCTGATATTCCCAAGATTCCTCCATCATTTAAATGATCTTTAAAAGGTTCTATCATTTTTTTACATAAATTAATATCATTTAAATATTCTTTAGTTGCTATAATCATAGGGCCTATAAGCCAAGACCATACAGTTCCCTGATGATAGCTCATATCTCTTTCATATAAATTCCCCTTGTATTCCCCTCTAAACTCAACATCTAAACTGCTTAGGCTTCTAAGTCCATAAGGTGTATAAAGATGCTCAAATGCTGTTTTTAAAGCTTTTTTACCCCTTTCCTTATCAACAAGGTGGTAAGGAAGGCTTAAGACTATTATTCCATTTGGCCTTATTTGTGAATTTCTCTCTTCCTCACAAACATAATCATAAAAATAACTTTTTTCTTCACACCAGAATGTTTTTATAAAATTTTCCTCTATCTTTTGCTTTATTTCTTCATATTCACTACATTCTATATTAAACTTTCTATTTAAGTCTATTATAAAACAAATAGCATTATACCAAAGAGCATTTACTTCAACTGCTTTACCATACCTTGGTGTTACAGCATGCCCAGCTACCTTTACATCCATCCATGTGAGCTGAGTGTTTTTATCCCCTCCTATTAAAAGCCCATCATCATCCATTTTTATAGAATAATATGTGCCATTGATATGATGTTTTATTATATTATTTAAATCTTCAATTAAATTTTCATAAACAAAATCATAATCTTTAGTGTACTCTAAATATTTATAAATAGCATTAAAGTACCAAAGGGTTGCATCTATTGTGTTATATAATGACTTAACCCCATTGTCTGGGAACATATTTGGTATGAGACCATTTTTTATATACTTTTTGAAACTTATTAAAATCTCCTTAGCATCATCAAACCTATTTGTACATAAGGTTAATCCTGGCATTGCAATCATAGTATCTCTTCCCCAATCACTAAACCAGGGATACCCTGCAATAATAGTTTTAAGATTTGTAGATTTTCTAGAAACTATAAAATTATCGCTAGATAGAATTAAATTATCTATAAACTCATTTCTGCTTTCCACTTTATTTAAAAGGTTATTTTTTCTTTCTATTTCTTTGCTTATATAATAATTTCCATCTAATTCTTTACACTCTTCAGCACTTGCTACTATTGTAAATTCAACTGTTGAAAATTTATCTATGCTTATCTTAAAATATCCAGGATTAAAGTGACAATCCAATCTATTATCACCTCTTTCTATTTCAACAAAATAAGGAATATCATCTATCCAGGCTTCCTTTTTTAAATATTTACATTTATCACTTAATAGGTTTAGTTTAATATCATTTATATCAAAGGTTATACTTACACCATTTTCCTTTAATATTTGTGCACATTTAAAATCTTCCCTTAAGCTTGTCTGATGATGATCCCTATTATTTATAAGTGGTAAAATTTCTAAATCTATATCATTACATGTTGTTCTTACTGTATATTTAATAACAGTTGTATTATGTCCATACTCCATAACTATCTCTTTATCTACAAAGGTTTCATTTATATAGTAGCTATATTTAGGATATAGCTTAAATTCAAATCCATATTGCTTAGAAATCTCAGCTGATGATGTAACATATAAATTACCAAAATTCTCTTTCGATCTATCTTTTAATGAAATAATATTATTTTTCTCTTCTATCCTTTTATCTTTAATACAAATTCTTTCTTTTAAATCTGAAAGTAAAAGTCTTCTCTCTACTGGTGGATTTAAAGAAGCTACTAAAAGTCCACTATATATTCTTGAACTTAAATTATTTATAGTTCTAGATGCATACCCTCCAATGCCATTTGTCATTAAAAATTCTTTATTTTTTGCTGCTTCAAAATCATTTAAAACTTCTTTCCCAATTCTCATAAACTTTATACCATGTATTAATTCTCATGGCTTCCCCCAATTTTTTTATAATCTCCCATTTTGGAACCGATTACTACTTATATTTTACTATATATATCTATTTTTGTAAATTTAAAATAGATATTAACTAATTTTTTTTAAGGTAAATTAAAAATATTTATTTAATTTAGAGAATATATTTTAATTAAGACAAATCAGGAAATAAAAAACACAGTATATTAAAATGCAATTTCCTTCCATTAATATACTGTGTTAAAATATTTTATATTTATAAAGCAATATAATAAATCTTAATATTTAAAAACTATTTTTGTAATATAGTATTTAAATATTTAGTAAATCCATCTTTAAGTTCTGGTTTTCTAAGAGCATATTCTACTGTTGCTTCTAAGAAACCTAATTTATCTCCTACATCATATCTTCTACCTTCAAAATTATAAGCATACATAGCTTCATTATTTATAAGCTCTAAAAGTGCGTCAGTTAATTGAATTTCTCCACCTTTTCCTGGCTTTGTATTTTCTAAGATTTCAAATATCTTTGGTGTTACTATATATCTACCTAATATCGCTATATTAGTTGGAGCATCTTCTACTGATGGTTTTTCTACTAAGTTTCTCACTTTGTATACTCTATCTTCTATGTGAACTCCATCAACTATTCCATATTTATCAACATCTTCTTGTGCTACTGTTTGAACTCCAAGTACACTCGTTCTGTATTCTGAATAACAGTCTATTAATTGTTTTAAACATGGTTTTTCATCATTATAAACTATATCATCTCCAAGTAAAATAGCAAAAGGTTCATCACCTACAAAGCTCTTAGCACAGCTTATAGCATGTCCAAGTCCCTTAGGTTCTTTTTGTCTTATGAAATATATATCAGCCATGTTAGATATATCTCTAACCATTTGTAACATAGAATCTTTACCTTTCTTTTCAAGCTCAAGTTCTAATTCTACTGATCTATCAAAATGGTCTTCTATACTCTTTTTGTTTCTTCCTGTTATTATAAGTATTTCTTCTATTCCTGAAGCTATAGCTTCTTCTATTATGTATTGTAATGTTGGTTTATCAACTATAGGAAGCATTTCTTTTGGTTGCGCTTTCGTAGCAGGTAAAAATCTAGTTCCAAGTCCTGCTGCTGGTATTATAGCTTTTCTTATCTTTTTTTCCATTTATTATTACCTCTCTTTTTAAAATTAAATTATGTTAACAAATTTTTAACCTTATTTCTTATATCAAATAATTATACTACTTATTACAAAAAAAACAATAGGAAATTTTTTTATCTATATTTGTAGCTTAAATTCCGAATTTTATGTAAATTATAGAATAGGTAAATATTAAAATAAATCAAACATTTTTAACAATATTAGTATATTACTAATTTGTTACAATATTATTACGATATATTTTAATAATTAAAAATTATTACATATA
>CAUWNL010000080.1:0-12710 GCA_963559995.1 uncultured Sarcina sp. | reverse complement strand
CTTCATTATCTAAAATTTCACTTATTTCAATTCTCCTTAAAACCTCTAGGTAAAGACCCATTAATAAAACTAAAAATCCTAAAAAAGATAGAATCTTATTATATATAATAGCTTTTATGAATATACTTCCATAAGTATACTCAAAAAATAACCTTCTTAAAGTAAACAAACCTATACTTAGAATAAATATCATATAAATAAATTCGCTTTTAACAAAAGACCTTTTAAATAAAAGAATCAATAAAACAGAATATACTATAATAATCATAAAATTAATCATTGGAAAATATTTCAACAAAAAATCTATACCTAATAATTTTCTTATATAAATTTCAATGTATAAACCAAATATATTTAGTATTAATGTACCTAATATAGATATATATTTACCTTTTACTATAAGCTTACTGATTTTACTCTTATTTTTCATAGCTAAAATAAGAAATAAGCATCTAAATAAAAACGGAGCCATCATTGTATAGAAGAAAAAATTATCTACCTCAAAACACATATTAATAAATGTATATTCTATAAGTATACTAACGTAGCTTAAAGTAAGTATAAAAAATTCTTCATTTTTATAAATTTTATAATATAAAAAACAACAAGGCACAGATATTAATGACAATATAAAATTTGTTCCATCTATATACTTAACTAATCTAAATTCTTCTATACCCTCTAATAACAATATATACCTTCCTAATATATATAATGTTATTAATAATATTATAGTAACTATAAACGTATATTTAATTAAATCTTTAGTTTTTTTATCATATTGTTTTTTCTCTTCTTTTAGTCTCATATTATTAGTATTTCTCCTATATTTCTCGTTATTTATACTAATAATAACATATTTTTATATTTTTTCCTTATATTAAAAATATTATATTAAAAAATAAAATTTATATTTACTCACACTTTTAGATAAAATATATATTATAGTACTATAACTTTTATTTTTTAAGAATCTAAGCTAATTCTCCCCCGTTGCTTAGATTCTTTTTTTCATTTTATTGAAATATAAATATTTTTATACTATTATAGTAATATATTTTACTTTTTCTTATTTAAGGGGGTATTATGTTTAAGCTTTTTTATACATTTTTTAAAATAGGAATATGTACCTTTGGTGGTGGATATGCCATGCTTCCTATGTTAGAGCGAGAGATTGTTGAAAAGAATAATTGGGCAACTAATGATGAAATTTTAAATTATTATGCTATTGGTCAATGTACCCCTGGTATTATTGCTGTAAATGTCTCTACATTCATAGGGTACAAGCTTTTGGGAATTTTAGGTGCTATATTTTCTACCTTAGGTCTTATAACTCCTTCCATTATTATAATTACCATCATTGCCTCCATTTTAGGTAATATAACTCAAACAAATGCAGTAGATCATATATTCAACGGTATTCAATTAGTTGTAATTGCTCTTGTTTTTAATGCTATTATTAAGATATGGAAAGGAACTATAAAGGAAATCACAAGTTTTATTATCTTTTTAATAATAATTACTTTATCCTTAATATTTAACCTTTCACCAGCATTTGGAGTTATAATTGCTGGTATTTTAGGAATTTGTATAAAATCCATAGGAGAAAAAAAGAAATGATTTATTTTCTATTGTTTATAGAATTTTTTAAAATAGGCCTTTTTTCTATAGGTGGTGGACTTGCTACTTTACCTTTTTTATATGAACTTGCAAGTAAATACCACTGGATTGATTCATCTATGATATCTAACATGATTGCAATTTCTGAATCTACACCAGGGCCTATAGGAATAAACATGGCAACTTATTGTGGCTTTAAAGTTTCTGGTATATTAGGTGGGATTATCGCCTCTCTAGCTCTTGTTATGCCTGCATTTTTTATAATTATTTTTATTTTTAAATTTTTAGATAAATTCAATGAAAATTTTTATATAAACTCTATATTTTATGGAATTAAGCCTGCTGTAATTGCATTAATAATAATTCCTTGTATTACTTTAATGAAAAATTCTTTTTTATCTAATAACTATATAAATATTAAATCTTTAATAGTGTTTTTTATACTGTTTATTCTTATAAAAAAATTTAAAAAGCATCCTATATTTTATATTATCTTAGGTGCAATACTTGGATTGTTATTAAAATTATAGTTATTATTCAAATTAATACTATACTTATAAACTAATTAAGTATAAAATAGTTTATAAGTATTGTTATTTACATAATATACTATTTATAAGACAAAGAGAGGAGCTTAAAACCTTGAAAGAAAACCCCAAAATTAAATCTTACTTTTTATTAGCAACTTATATAGTTGTTTTAGCCTATATATTGCTAAACATTACAAATATGTATACTGTTTTTGGTTACATATTTTCTATATTAAGTCCTATATTAATGGGCATTGCCTTAGCATTTATGCTAAATATTCCTATGAAATTTTTTGAGAATAAGGTGTTAAAATCTTTAGATAGTAGTAAAAAAAACTTTGTTAGGAGGTTAAAGAGGCCTCTTGCTATACTTATTACCCTTTTTATAGTATTTGGCATTATATTAACTTTATTTTTTTTCGTTGTACCTCAACTTTCTCATAGTATATCAACACTTATAAATATACTTCCATCTTCCATAACATCTATTGAAAAATCATTGTCTAGTTCACTTCATTCAACTGATTTGTTTAATAAGATATGGCCAACTTTCGCCAATATTTGGAATGAAATTTTAAGTACTATAACTAATATAACAGGTACAGTAATCGCTAATATAGTTAATTTAACAATAGGTATAACTACAACAATAGTTAACTTTTTTATGGCTTTTATATTATCAATTTATATGTTAGCTAGTAAAGAAAAACTTCTTCACCAATGTAAAAAATTAATCTATGCTTTTATCCCTTTAAAAAATGCTAATAGAGTATTAGAAGTAGCTAATATTTCTAATAGGATGTTTACAGCATTTATAACAGGTCAATTTATTGAAGCAATCATAATTGGTGTTATGTGTTTTGTAGGAATGACCATATGTGGTATGCCTTATGCAATACTAATAAGTATTATAATAGCTGTAACAGCTCTTATACCCATCTTTGGTGCTTTTATAGGGATAATACCTGGAATATTCATTTTACTTACAGTAAGTCCTGCTACAGCCTTTTGGTTCATAATTCTTATAATAGTTATACAACAAATAGAAGGAAACGTTATATACCCTAGAGTAGTTGGTAACTCCTTGGGTATTGCTGGAATTTGGATAATGATTTCTATGTTAATTGGAGCGGATACCTTTGGTCTTATTGGAATGATTCTTGGTATTCCTTTATTTGGTGTATTTTATACAATACTCTCTAGAGTAGTAAACTCAAAATTAAAAGGTAAAAATTTAATGCAATAAAGATATACTAAAAAGTGTCCTGATGTTTATTAGGACGCTTTTTTTAGCATACTGATATTATTCTTTGATTATCCTTTTATAATATATATTAATTTGATAATAAATACATTTTTGATATAATATTTATTATTATTATTTTTTTACATTATTGATATAAAATATTACAAAGGAGGTCTTTATGTTATCTTATAAATTTTTATTCGATATAGCTCTTATTTTGCTTAGCACTAAAGCTTTAGGTCTTGTCACTAAAAAGTTTAAATTACCTCAAGTTGTAGGCGCTCTTCTAGCAGGTCTTATACTAGGCCCTGCAGTTCTTAATATATTACATGAAACTGATTTTATACAACAGCTTGCAGAACTTGGGGTAATAGTTTTAATGTTTACTGCTGGTTTAGAAACTGATATCAAAGAACTAAAAAAAAGTGGGATTGCCTCACTTATAATAGCCATTTTAGGTATGATAGTCCCCCTTATTTTAGGTTTTATTCTTGCTGACTTCTTCAACACTAAAAATACTATAAATAGCAGTTTGTTTTTACAAAATATATTTATAGGTATAATATTAACAGCAACTTCTGTAAGTATTACCGTAGAAACATTAAGGGAACTTGGAAAATTAAATTCTAATGCTGGAAATGCTATTTTAGGTGCTGCTATAATAGACGATATTCTAGGAGTTATAGCTTTAACTGTTATTTCAAGTTTTGCATCTTCCCACTCTTCGGTTAATATTTGGGTAGTAATTGGGAAAATATTATTATTTTTTGTTTTATCCACTATAATTGGAATTATTGCTTTTAAACTAATGAATAGGCAAATGAAAACACATAATACTGATTTAAGACGTTTTGTTATATTCTCTTTTGTATTTTGCTTACTGCTATCTTATGTAGCTGAAGAGTTCTTTGGAGTAGCTGATATTACTGGCGCTTTTATTGCTGGTCTTATCTTATCTAATACCGAGCGTAAGCACTACATCTTGTCTAGATTTGAAACAAGCTCCTACATGCTTTTATCTCCAATCTTTTTTGCTAGTATTGGAATTAAAGTAACAATCCCTCAAATGTCTAAAGATGTAATAATCTTCTCCCTTTTACTTATTATAATTGCTATATTATCTAAAATCATAGGTTGTGGCCTTGGAGCAAAAATTTGTAGATATAAGAACTCTGAAGCATTACAAATAGGTACTGGCATGATATCCCGAGGAGAAGTAGCTCTTATTATGGCTAATAAAGGTAATGCCCTCTCACTTATGAGCTCTATATTTTTTGGACCTGTTGTGATTATGGTTGTTGTAACTACAATAATTACCCCTATTCTTTTAAAACTAGTGTTTCGTAAAGACTCTATTAAAATAACTTAAAAAAGCTATGCTTTAGGAAAAAATCCTAAAGCATAGCTTTTTTATTTAATCAATATGAATATTTAGAGAATTTTTATCTAAATTATATGTAACATCTTTTCTTTCAACTATTATTTTAATTCTTTCCATAACTTTATCATCCTTTAATATTTTAGTTATGAGTTCTTTTGTTGGATTCATAGCAAATGGATTTCCTACTGCTTTAAACATGGTATAATCTCCTGATGTATCACCATAAGCATAACTTTTCTCTAAATCTATATCATATTTTTCTTTTAATTCATTTATAGCTTTTTCTTTACTTTCTCCATCCCACATAGGAATTATATCACCGCTATATTTATTGTCTTTATCTAGCTTATATATAGTTCCTCTATAATCATCCATGTTATACTTATTTGACATTTCTCTAACTAACTCTATTGGTGAACCTGAAATAGCTATAACTATGTGACCCTGATCTTTATGCCACTTTATCCTATCTCTAGAGAAAGTATATACTCTCTCTCCCTTTTGCTCTATAACCTTTTTAGCTATGTAGTCTATGTGATATTTATCTAGCCCTTTTATAGCATCCACATAAATATCTACCATCTTTAATAAATATGTGTCATAAAGTCCTTGCCTTTTATCCCATTTTAAGTATGCAGGTCTTACATCTTTATGCCATCTTTCTTCATCTACTAAATCATATCTTATTATCTTTTTAAATACCTCTGTAATTAATCCTTCTCTATAGATTGTTCCATCTATATCAAAAAATGCTGCTATTTTTCTCATTACTCCTCCTTAAAAATCCTATTCTCATAAATAAATTATTAATATTATAAAGCAGAAGTGCTTACAAATCAATGTAAACACTTCCGAAAAATCTAATTATTTTATTTATTATAGGTTAATTATAGATTAAATAATAAATCTGTATAACTTGGTAGAGGCCATATTTCTTCATCTACAAGCATTTCTAAACTATCAACATCTTTTCTTAATGAATTCATATTTTCAAATACACAAAATCTATAGCTATGTGCTTGATCACGTGAGTTATCTATTTTTTCTGCTTGTATAATTGATTCTTCAAGAGCTTTAACTTTAGCATCTATTGAAGACATTAAAGCTGATACTTCTTTTAATAGCTTTCCTTGAACAGATACATCTATTCCAAGGCCTGTTTTATTTATCGCGTTTATAGATTTAGCTATCTTTGTTGAGAATTTAATTGCAGCAGGGAATATTTGCTTTTTAACTATTTCTATAGCTGTTAATGCTTCTATATTTATAGTTTTACTGTAGTTCTCTAAAGAAATTTCATAACGAGCCTCCATCTCTTCTCTACTTAAAACATGGTGTCTCTCCATAAGTGCCTTATTTTTCTCTGCATTTAAAGCCTCTATAGCTTCTACTGTTGTTTTTATATTAGGAAGACCACGTCTTTTAGCTTCTTCAACCCATGCATCAGAATATCCATTTCCATTAAATATAATTCTTCCATGATTTTTAACAACTTCAACTATTATGCTATTTACTTCATCTTCTACATTTTCAGCTTTCTCTAATCTATCTGCATAGTTTCTTAATACATCAGCTACCATTGTATTTATAATAAAGTTTGGTCCTGCAATAGATCCTGATGAAGGTGGCATTCTAAATTCAAACTTATTTCCTGTAAATGCAAATGGTGATGTTCTATTTCTATCTGTTGCATCTTTAAATAATATAGGTAAAGTAGTTACCCCTATTGACATATTAGTTATTCCTTTAACTTTGTCTTTTCCACCAACTTCTATTTGTCTAAGTATTTCAGTTAATTGTTCACCTAAAAACATAGAAATTATAGCAGGTGGAGCTTCATTTGCACCTAATCTATGGTCATTTCCAGGGTTTGCAGCTGACTCTCTTAAAAGCTCTGGGTACTTATCAACAGCTTCTATGACAGCGCTTAAAAATAATAAAAATTGTTTGTTTTTTTCTGGTTCTTTTCCAGGTTCTAAAAGATTTTGTCCATCATCAGTTGCCATAGACCAGTTATTATGCTTACCAGATCCATTTACACCTGCAAAAGGTTTTTCGTGTAAAAGACATACAAGACCATGTCTTAGGGCTACTTTTTTCATAACTTCCATAACCAATTGATTGTGATCTGTCGCTATATTAGTTGTAGCAAATACAGGTGCTAGTTCATGTTGTCCTGGAGCTACTTCATTATGCTCAGTTTTAGCTGATACTCCAAGTTTCCAAAGTTCTAAATCAACTTCTGCCATATATTTTGATATTCTTTCTTTTAAAGTTCCAAAATAATGATCATCCATTTCTTGTCCTTTTGGAGCCATAGCACCAAATAAAGTTCTTCCTGTTAATATAAGATCTTTACGTCTATCGTAAAGTTTCTTGTCTACTATAAAATATTCTTGCTCTCCACCTACTGTTGTTATAACTTTAGTAGCTGTTGTATTTCCAAGAGCTTTTAACACCCTCATAGCCTCATTAGATATAGTTTCCATTGAACGAAGAAGTGGAGTCTTTTTATCTAAAGCTTCCCCATTATATGAGCAAAATGCTGTTGGAATGCATAAAGTTTTATCTTTTATAAATGCTGGTGATGTACAATCCCATGCTGTATAACCTCTAGCTTCAAAAGTGGCTCTTAATCCACCTGATGGGAATGAGGATGCATCAGGTTCTCCTTTTATAAGCTCTTTTCCTGAAAACTCTAATATAACACCACCATCATCTGTTGGGCTTATAAAAGCATCATGTTTTTCTGCTGTTATTCCAGTTAATGGTTGAAACCAATGAGTATAGTGAGTAGCTCCTTTTTCAATGGCCCAATCCTTCATAGCATTTGCTACAACATTTGCTACTGCTGAATCTAATGGAATTCTTTCATTAATTGTATTTTTTAAAGCTTTATAAGTAGCCTTTGGAAGCCTTTCCCTCATAATCTTATCATTAAATACATTTGATCCGTATATTTCACCTAACTTATTCATTTAAAATTCCTCCTAATTTTTTTACATATAAAAAGCGTCCCCTAATACACTAGTTCCTAAGCCTAAAAACTAACATATAGAAAACGCCGTTGCTTTCTTTTTATAAATTTATTTTAACTTTACCTTACAATACGAATGTTTTAATATCTCTCCATTGAAATATCAGTCATTTACTACAAAGTTATAATATCACACCTTATATATTTGTTCAAGACTTTTTAACATATTTTTTAATAATATACTAAGGATAATAATATAGTATTACTTATTTTTTTAAATTGTTACTTAATTATTGTTTATTTTAGAAAAATTAAACTTTTTATCTTTATAATCTATTTTATACTCTATACAATCTTTCAAATCATCAAAAAGTATCTTATCAACTAATAACGGCTTTAGTTCTGAGTTTATAATTCTTAGTATTTCACGAGCTCCAAATTCTTTAGATGTTCCTTTCTCAGCTATATATTCTATAACTTCTTTTGTAAATAATACATTTATATTTTTCTTTTTTAACTTTTCATTAAATAAAGATAATTGTTTTTTAACTATATTTATAGACATGTTTCTATTTATATCATTAAATACTACAATTTTATCTAATCTATTTCTAAACTCTGGGCTAAAGAATTTTTTAACTTCTTCATCTATTACATCTTTTTTAACCTCTCTATCTAGAAATCCAACAAGATTTTTACCAACATATTTAGCTCCTGCATTTGATGTCATTATAATAATAACATTTTTAAAATCTGCTTTTCTGCCCTTATTATCAGTTAATGTTGCATAATCCATTATTTGAAGAAGAACATTTAATATATCACTATGTGCTTTTTCCACTTCATCTAATAAAAGAACACAGTTTGGTTTCTTTCTTATAGTATCTGTTAAAAGTCCACCTTCTTCATATCCTACATACCCTGGAGGAGATCCTATAAGTTTTGATGCTGCATGCTTTTCTCCATATTCACTCATATCAAATCTCACAAATTCTACTCCTAAGACCTTTGCTAAAACTTTTGCAATTTCTGTTTTTCCAACTCCAGTTGGACCTACAAAAAGCATTGAAGCTACTGGCTTATTCTCATCATTAAGTCCTGCCCTTGACATCTTTATACATCTAACAACATTTTCAATTGCTGTATCTTGACCAAAGATATTCTCTTTCATTACACCTTCTAAATTTTTTAAAGACTGAACTTCATTTCCTTCTACTGTTTCTTTAGGAATATTACACATTTTAGCTACTATTTTCTCAATAATATTTTCATCTATTTTTTTAATTCTTCTGTCTTTCCTAATCATTGACATATAAGCTCCAGCCTCATCTATTATATCTATAGCCTTGTCTGGAAGATATCTATCATTTATATATTTGGAACTTAAATCAACAGCACTTATAAGAGCCTTATTAGTATACTTGACATTATGATACTCCTCAAAATTTTTCTTTAACCCTTCTAATATTTTAACTGTTTCATTCTTTGAAGGTTCTTTAACATCAATTATTTGAAACCTTCTACTTAAGCCTTTATCTTTCTCAAAATACTTTTTATATTCATCATAAGTAGTTGCCCCTATAAATTTTATTTTCCCTTCTAAAAGGTATCCTTTAAGTAGACTTGCACCATCTAAAGATCCGCCCTCTAGTGCTCCTGAGCCTACTATTGTATGAATTTCATCTATATAGACAATAGGATTTTCTTTTATCATAATTTCATCTAACAAAACCTTCATTCTCTCTTCAAAATCACCTCTATACCTAGTTCCTGCAAGAAGTGCTCCTACATCTAAAGAAAATATTTGTGCATTTTTAAGCTTTTCTGGAATCTTTCCATCTACAATAAGTTTTGCAAGTCCTAATGTTATTGCAGTTTTACCAACCCCTGGTTCTCCTACATGAATAGGATTATTTTTAGTTCTTCTACAAAGTATTTGAATTGTTCTATCTAAAATATCTCTTCTTCCAATTAAAGGATCTTTACTTATGTTTTTAACCTCTTTTGTTAAATCCTTAGCATATTTTTTTAATATTGCTTCCTTATCTAATTTTTCCCCATCATCATAATCATTTTCTAAATTGTTATCTAAAAATATATCATCACTTGAGCTTTCAAATACAATATCCTCGCTCCTATGGCAAAGGTCAAATAATAAATCCCGTTTACTTATCCCTTGCTCATTTAAGTAATACACTGCATAACTATTTTCTAAGTCATAAAGAGCAGAAATTATATGTTCTAAATCTATTTTACTTTTTCCACTAAATATCGCTTGTTGTGTAGCTATAAATAGTACATTTTCCATGCCAAAGCTTTCTTTTGCTTCTTTTCCCTCTACTTTATTCATATACTTGTCTAAATATTCATCTAATTCTTTTTTTAATTTCTCAACATTACATCCACAACTCTTTATTGCGTCTAAAAATTTCTTATTTTTTAAACTTGCTAACAATAAATGTTCTGGAGTAACATACTCATGATTTTTGTTATTTGCAATTTTATAAGCTTCTACTAATATATCATTTACAGTCTTAGTTATCTTCAAATCTTATTCCTCCTCTACTGTAAGTTTAAAAGGAAATCCACCTTCAGCCGCCATCTTCATAGCTATAGTTAACTTAGTCATGGCAATATCATAAGGATATATTCCTGCTACTCCTATTCCTTTATTATGAACCTCTAACATTATTTTATTTGCCTCTTCTATATTTTTGTTAAATATACTCATTAATATCTCTATTACAAACTCCATAGTTGTAAAATCATCATTGTACATTACTACTTTAAAATTTTTAGGTCTATCTATATCTATTTTACTCTTCTGTATACTCTTAATATCAAATTCCATAGTACCTCCTATTTTAATCCTTAAGGTTTAGTTTAATTATCCAAAAATAATTTTAACTTTAATATAATTATATTAAAACAAATTTATAATTATCAATTATATGGTTTTTTAATATCAATTATTTAATGTCTATTTAGGCTTTGAACTTCATATTCTTCAAACCTATAAGTTTGTCCTGTTGGATTTTCTTTATGTTCTGGCACTTTCTCTAAAAACATTCTATATGGTCTTACAAACCTTCCACACTCTCCATATAATGCTCTATATAAAACCAGCCTTTCTTGACTTTCTGAATGAATAACTACATCCTCAACTAAATATAAGTCTCCTTTAAAATGTCTAAATATCTTTCCCTTTGAACTTTCTAAATTCCTCATTTTCTTTCTCCTAAATTTAATTTCATCTTTATATGTGGAATATTTACTTCATCATAAACTTCTCCATACTCCTTAAATCCTACACTTTTATATAAATCTTTTGCATAAACTTGAGCTGAAATTGTTATATCCTCTTCCTTTAACTCCTTATTTATATACTCTATAAGATTTTTTAAAAGTTTTTTAGCTATTCCCTGTCTTCTATACTGTTTTAAAACTAAAACTCTACCTATTGAACATTCATCATAACTTAATCCCTTTAAAACTATTCTTCCATAAGCTACAACTCTTCCATTATCTTCAAAAAATCCATGATAACAAAACTTATCTTTATCATCAAAATCTTGTTCTTCTATTATTTTTTGCTCCATAGTAAAAACCTCAAATCTGGATTTTACAATCTCATATAGTTCATCTACCTTTAATTCATTAAAATGCTTTATTAAAAACTCCATAAATTCTCCTTTAAAATATAGTATAAATGGTATAGCTAAAAAATCTTTAAGCTATACCACATCTCTTTTATTTTAAGTTACGTTCTTATATAATACTTTATTAAACAAAGCCTTTTACTTAAAATTTGTAAACTTCCATTTCATTTATTGCTTTTTCAACAAGTGCATCTATGTCTAGTGCTTCTTCTGATTTTCTTATTTCTAAAACCCTTGGTTTAGTTTTAGGATGTTTTGGAACAAATATAGTACAACAATCTTCATATGGAAGTATTGATGTTTCAAAAGTATCTATATCTTTTGCTATATCTATAATATCTTCTTTATCCATAGATATTAAAGGTCTAAATACTGGTCTATCTGCAACATCTGAACTAACTACAAGGCCTTCCATAGTTTGAGAGGCAACTTGCCCTATACTTTCTCCTGTAGATACTGATTGAATTCCTCTCTTTTCTGAAAGATAACATGCACATCTCATCATAAATCTTCTCATTATTATAGTTAATTCATCTTCCCTACATTTTTCTATTATTTCCATTTGTATTTCAGTAAAAGGTACAACAAATAGATTTACCTTTTCAGTATATTTAGCAAGAATTTTAGCTAAATCTTTAACTTTATCCTTAGCTCTTTCTGAAGTATATGGATGAGAGTGATAATATATACAGTTAAGTTCCACCCCTCTTTTAGCCATTAAATATCCTGCAACAGGTGAATCTATTCCACCAGATAACATAAGCATTGTGCTACCATTCATTCCATAGGGAAGACCACCTACACCTTTTACTCTATCTTTATTTGTAAATACATAAGTGCTTCCCTCTCTTATTTCAACTTGAACTTTGCATTCTGGTTTATGAATATCAACAGAGATACTATCACCTAAATTAGATAAAACATATCCTCCAACTTCCCTTGAAACTTCCATAGAATTTTTAGGAAAGTTCTTATTTGCTCTATTTGTCTCTATTTTAAAGGTTTTAGCACCACTTTCCTTAACCTTTTTTAAAGCCTCTTCCTTTATATTATCTAGTGTTCCCTCGATTTCAGTAACTATTGAAACCTCTTGAACTCCAAATACTCTTCTAACTCTATCTATTATTTCATCTAAGTCATTAGACTTTATAAACCATCTACCTTGGTCTAAAATTATTTCATGGTCTACATCTTTTAATTTCTTTGTTATATTATTTTTTAATTTTCTCTCGAATTTATTTCTATTTAATCCCTTTAGAAATATTTCTGGTGCATATTTAACTAATACCAGTTTACT
>CAUWNL010000079.1:0-12718 GCA_963559995.1 uncultured Sarcina sp. | reverse complement strand
TCCATTGTAAAAAGTCATTGAAGACTTAAAATGAAGTACATCTTGTTCATTAAATAAATAAACTTGTCCTGTTTGTGGGTCATTATATTGATAAAAAATTGCATTTTCTTCACCAAAAAGACCTACATTATCCATCATAACAAGTACTTCACTAGGGTTCATTATCCATAAATTATTTAATGTTGTACCTGTTCTTTGTATTCATACATAAGCATTTCCAAAATGGTTTCTATGCTGTTCTACAGTACTTCAAAATGCACTAGGTGTCATATAAGGATTAATTCTAATTGAAAGTAAATTAAAAATTTGATTACTTATTGCTCGAATACTGTTATTATTACTTTTTTGATAAAGCTTTAAGTCTAATTTACCTAGAGTTTCACTTAGTATTTTTAAACAAGTCATGTAAGTAACTTCATTTAAACTATTGCCTTGATTACCTAATAAATCAAAGTTTTGTACCGAAAACGGAGCAATTTGTATGCCTGAATTCGTTGGTGTTTCATTTACTTTACTTTCAGTTACAAATATATTTTTAATATTTTTTAATACTCCCAATGTATTACTTCCTTTCTAATTACCAACCCATCATATCTAAGAATTTATTGGTTGTTTCTTCATAATTTACTGGTCTTTCATTTTGAACTTTCATCATAATTTTATGACTATCAATGATACTATCAACTATATCAATTCTATTAGTTGAACTATTTTTATCTATTTTGATTTCTCCAAATGAATTAGCTACTGTTATTGCATTAGCTAAAGACCATTTCATTAAACTATTATTCTTATTGAATAATATGTTACCTGCTTCCATTTCTAATTTAAAATCTACTGTTGCATCATTTAAATTTTTAGCACTTTGAGTAATTGAAATACTTTCTACACCTAAATCTTCAAGGTCATTTAAAAAAGCATCTGAATTGTGAGGGTCATAAGCTAAACTTGATATTTTTAGCTCATATCTTTCTACCAATTCTTTTAAATAGCTTATTATGTACTTATAATCAGTTTTAACACCACCTAAAGTTTCTGTAACTGTTAATAATCCTTGATTAATCCAAACATCATAAGGAACTTTATCTGTTTTTATGTGTTCTTCAACTCGATTTACAGGTATAAAACTATGAGAATGTATAAAATATTTGTCATTTTGGCTCTTATCATCATAGAATTTGAACTCTAAAGCTAGTGAAGTTAAATCTCCACCACTACTTAAATCTAAGCCTACACAACATTCTTGACCTTTAAAATCATCTAAATCTAAGTCACTTTCAGCACTTTTAACCATCTCTGGACTTAAATACTCATTATCTGAATATTTGTATCATGTATTTAAGCTTTTAGTTAAGAAATTTCTTAATTCTTGACCACCTTTTGCTTTAGCTTCTTTACCAAATCTTCTTAAATTCTCCATACCCTTTGGCAAGGTAGCGACTAATGGATTAGCTTTAATCCAATTTCTATCATCTCAAATATCATCTTCTTTATCCATTTGAGCAATATAACAAAAATATGCTTCATTTTCTGTTATTCCATTTAAAACATCTACACCATATTTTCATTCTTTGTAACCAAAGCCTTTTAAATCAAATCCTGTTGTAGAAATCATTGATAATAAAGAATTTGCTTGTGCAACCATACCATCTTCTATTTGTTTAACCATTTGTTCATCTTTATAAGCGTGTATTTCATCACAAATACCAGCGTGGGGGTCAAATCCATCAATAGAACCTGTATCTCTACCTAAAGCCATGATTTTACCACCATTATGCTTAAATTCTATTGTTGAAATATGTTCCCTAACTCGACATAAATCATTTAATTGCTTTTCTTTTTGTATGAATTTTGCACTTTGATTTCAAACTTGTTTTGCTTGTTGCATTTTAGTGGCAACATTATAAACTTGAGCATTAGCATAGTTATCAAAGCCTGCCATTTTAATTGATATGCCTGCATTTAAAAGTGACTTAGCATTTTTTCTAGCTAGCATTACTAAAGATTTTTTATATTTTCTATAGCCTGTTTCCTTATGCTTTCAACCAAATATATTTCCTAATATAAAATGCTGAAAAGGGTGTAATTTAACTTGTTGACCTGCTATTTCACCATCCGTAAACTTCAATAACTCAAAGAATCTAAATGTTTTATCAGCTTCTACAACATCAAAATAATATTTATAATCATCATTTTTAGACCTTTCTAAGTCATTTAAATGCCTTTGACAAGCTAATTTAACTAGATTTCCTGCGATTATTTTGCTATCTAAAACATCTTTTGCATATTGGGTTGTATAATCTGTTATCATTAAGACATCAGCTCCATGAAAGCATTTGTTGGTTTTTCTTCGACTTTTGGAACAACTAATTTACATCTACTTGAAATTGTTAATCCCATATCACTTGCTGATGCTCTTAAAATTTTAAACAATCTTTCTTGTTGTCTTAAGAGCATATCAAATTCTTCACTACCTACTTCAACATCTAAAATCTTTGTGCTTATTTCTTCATACTTTTGTTCATTGATTAAATAAAAACCTAATCCATTTACATCTAAATTGCTCATAATTTCTAAATCTTTTAATTCTTGTGCAATTTTTTTATATTTTATTTTTAATTCTTTGTTTAAAAACTTAGGAGGAATTAAGCATTTATCAGCATTAGCTTTCAACTCCTGTTTTTGTCTTTCTTCAGTTTCAGCTTTAGTTAAATGTTTTTTTCCTTTTGCTTTAACTAAAGCGATTGGTTGTTTTGGTCGTGCCATTAATTTTCCTCCTTTCATATTTGAAATTTTTTATTATTTTTTTAAATCATTTAAAATCATTTTTAAATTTTTCAAAGCATTTTTATTTTTTTATTTTTTTAAAAATCATTTTTAAAACATTTAGGGAAATCCACAAAAATTTTAAAATTTTTTCAAAAAAATTGTGGATTCCACAAAAAATTTTTTGCGTTTTTTTGTGGAATGCTTTGCGTGGGAAATCCGTTTGGGGAAATTGTCAAAAAAAATTTTTTAAAAAAGCCGAAACAAAAATTTTTATAAAGGGAATTTTGTCGCATGAAAACTACAAAAGCAGACTTATAACAAAAAAATATGCGAAATTTTCGATACCCCCTATATTTCACCATTTTTACATAGTCAAATTTTATTTTATCAAGGTCTTTAAAAATTTCTGCATATCTCTTTTTTTATCTGTCTTGTAGATTTCATGCACTTTTACATGACATTTATCACATAAACAAATTAAATTATCTTTGTTTGTTCTTTTATTTCAATCTTCTTTAAGTTCAATTATATGATGTATTACATCAAAATTTACAATCTTATTTTGACTCTGACATATCTTACAACTACCATAATCTCTAGCTTTAATAGTTTCCCTAGCCATTTTTCATTCCTTAGAACAATAAAACTTTTGTTCTTTTAAATCTTCTCTATGAGCCTTGTAACGCTTGTAGGATTGCTTTTTATCTTCCACAATCTTATCACTACATTCATTGCAATATTTTTCAGCAATGTTAATTTTCTTGCCACATTTAGAGCATAGTTTACTAAGCATTCTTTTTTTAACCTTAGACTAATAATAATGACTTAGCATTTCTAAGTTCTTTATAAATCTTTATAATAAATACTAGCTTATCATCTATTGCTATATCTTCTACTGCAATATTTTTTAAAGACTCATTAAATATACCACTTAAAGTAGTTTCTACAATTTCTGCTCTTTCATCAGTAGTATATAAATCTTCTATTGTACCTGTTAATAAATTATGTATTTCTTCATCTGTCATTTATATTACCTACTTTCTTATTCTCTGTTCATGTCTTCTTTTTGAATTCTTAAAAATTTCATTATAGCTTGTAATTCTTCAGTAACTGTTTTTAATTCTTTTACTGAATCTTCTTGTATTGAGTTTTCTATTATAGCTAAACAATAACTTAAATTTTTGTTTACTATATCTATAGCTCCTTGTCTTTTTATTTTATTTAATTCTCTATGCATCATACTAACTTCTAGCATAAATATTTATCCTCCTATTAAATTTTATTGGCAAGGGCAACAGGACTCGAACCCATATCTTTTGGTTTTGAAGACCAACATCTTACCATTAGACCATACCCTCATATTAAAAAAGACTTGTATTAAGTCCTTTTTTATTCATTGATTATTTCATCAATATCTTCTAAAGCTTTTAATTCTATTTCATTTATTAACTCTAGTTGATTATTGATTTTTTCAACTTCTTTGTAATTTTCTTCTTCAACATAAAATTTTAAGTTATTGATTAATTCATCTTTTATGTCTTGAATAGTATCTTTATACATTTTAATTACCTACCTTTCTATTGAATAAAAAAAGAAAGGTAAAAAATAAAAATACCTTTCTATTATGCAACTTTAATTTCTACTTCTTTTAACTCTTTAAGTATTTGCTCTATACTTTTTGTAACTATGTAACCTTCTTTTATTAATCTTTTAGTCATATACTCTATTCCTTTAGCATTTAATCTTAGCTTAGTAGCCATTATTGTAGTTCTATATCTAGTTGTAATTGGAGTATAGCTTACATCAAAATAATGAGCAAATGCTTGATAAGGCTCTTTACCATTTTCAAATATTATTTTATTTTCCTTTAGATATTTAAAAAAGTTATTTCTACCTAATCCTTTAATATTTAATACTTTAGCAAATGTACCTATATCATAAGAATTTTTAGACTCTAATAGCTTATCAGCTAAATCTAGCTTAAGTTTAATAACCTTAACTGCATTTTCTTTTGCTATTTCTAATAATCTTCTACTAGCTTCTATTCCATCTGCTCCACCATTAAATATTTTTAGTAGTAAATCTTTCTTTAGTTGTTCATCTGAATTTATTACATCTTTCATTAAGAAATATTCTTTTCTTAATTGCTTTCTAATCTCTTTAGCTCTTTCAGTTCTCATTAACATTACTAAAGCCATATATCCACTTTCTGATAACATATAAATGTTTTTACTTATTGATATATCTCTATTAGAAAAACCTAAATCAAACGGTGGATAGTATTCACCGTTTGATTTTAAATCTAAGATATCTACTCCATTTTCAAATTCATCAATATTACTATTTATTAATCTGTTTATATCCTTTAATTCAACTTCATGTATTTCAGCTACACTCTTAGCTAATATACATTTTTTATCTTCTCCAAATCCACCATAAACATTTGGTAACTCTATTCCCATGAAATTTGTTGTTCCTTTAATTTGTAAGTCTTTCATCATAATTATTATCCCCTTTGTATCTATTATATTTTTTATACTTTTTTATGTATTTATTTAAGTAAGAAAGAAAAATCTTAATAGAATGTACCTTTTCCGTTAAGGTACACTCTTCGAGGATTTTTTAATTGACAAAACATTTTTACAAATTTTTTTCATTCTATTGGGAGCAAATTTTATGAAAAAAGAGTGTAATTTAATACACTCTATTAAAACTTCTTCCCTACTTAAATTTTATTTTTTTATGTATTTAGAAAGGTATTTCATTTGGTAAATTCTTATTTATAAATTTATTTATACCTTTTTTATTTTCATTTTCTGCATATACATCTTCTAAATATGTATCATCTATTGTTTTTATGTAACTATTTCTTTTTGGTATTAGTTCACCTAAAGATGGTATTTCTTTAACTTCTTCTACTGGTTCTTCTGCTTCTTGTTGTTCTATTGGTTTCTTAAGTTCTTCTATGATTTCTACAACTTCTTTTTTAATTTTTACTTTCTTAGGCTTACTCTTTAGCTTCATATCAACTTCATTATTATCTATCTTTCTAACAGCTTCTTCTATAGCTTCATTAGCTGACATAAAGTATCTATTATTAGATTTTCTTATTTGACCTGTGACTTCATCTTTTCTATAGAAGTTAGTATTTTCTTTACTAATTACTCCTAATTCAATTAAAAATTCTATTGTATTACTAATTGTTGTATTACTTATAGATAAATCATCTGACATATTTTCATAAGTTACAAAGGCATATCCTTTTTCTTTGTTATAGTATCTTTTAAGATATAAGAATACAAGTGCCATGCTCACATCTAGTTTAAAAAATAGTTTCATTTCTTTAGCATTTAAAAAAGTAAATCCATTTTTCATTAATTCTTCTGTAAATATCATTTCAATACTAAAATTATCATTTTTCTTAAGGCTTTCTAAATCAGCTTTAACTTTTATTAAACCTTGACTTTCTAAGAATTTTAATCTATTCTTAACATTTTGTAATGTAGTGCTAGAAGCCTTTATTTTTGTAACTTTGCATAAAGCAGATAGACTTATGTAAGGTATTGTATTAATTCCCATAGGTGTTAATAATACTAAAGAGTAATATAGATGTATAATTTTTGATTGTTGCATGTCCTTTCCCTTTAAACTTTCATAATCAAACCCTAGAAATATTTTATTAGGTATTGGTGCTTTAAATTCCTTTTCTACATTATAGTCTTTCATATTTGTTAACAGTGCGATATTTCTCATACTGTTTTCCTCCATTACTTATACTAACTATAAATTTTTATATATTAAAAAAGAACATCTTTATTTATCAGATGTTCTTCCTTTTGCCTTAGTTTCTATCCATTTTGTAAATGCCTTTTCACATTCTTCTGTTCTATCAAATATTAAAGTCATAAGACCTTTTTCAACAGATACTTTACAAGGACTAACTCCTTGTGCTAAAAAGAAATTTGCTTGTCTTAAATTTTTTATAAACATTTGTTTCATTATAGTTCCTCTTTTCATATTATTATATTTTTTTATTTTTTGTTATAAAAAATAGCTTTATAAAAAATGTTTTTTTACATTCTTTATAAAACCATTTCTAATTTTTACTACCCTTACACTTATTATTAACAGTTTATTTAATGTTTTGTCAACCTATTTTGTCCCCATTTTTTAATTTTTTGTTTATTTCCCTTACACTATATATTAGCGTTTTATTCAGAGATTTTATAGTATGTTTTCTGCACTTTTTAATTTTTTGTTTATTTCCCTTACACTATATATTAGCGTTTAAAAATGACTTTTGTCAGTAGTATCTGTCGAGTGAAATAAAAAAATAAAAAAATCATTACTGGTGTTATCCAATAATGATTAATACTTTATTATAATGTTAATAATTTTGTTTTAGCTAACATAAATTCATCATCTGTTAATATACCTTGCTCTTTAAGTCTAGCTAATTCTTTTAGACCACCTATAAATTCTTCTCTACAGCTTACAGAGAGGTTTTTAATAGTATCAATAGGCTTATTTATAGACTATCTTTATAAGCTCTTACATTGTCATTTACAGCTTCTACAAAGCCATCTATATCATCTAAATATATTTGACTTATAGTCATTGTCTTAGCTCCTGCATCTTCTATAAATACTTTTCCTTGTATTAATCCCTTATGGATATTAACAGCACTTATTTTATCTAACATTAATTCTTTTTTCTTTAAGCTTACAAATCCTTTATTTAGTAGCATTAGTCTTCTATCAGTTAACGCTATCAACCATGAAGAACCATCTTCAAATCCACTTAATATAAAATCTAAGCTTTCATCTTCTTTAAGTAACTTTGATAGTTCATCTATTTCTCTTTTAGTTCCAAATAGTGTTCTTCTGAAAGCACTATCTTTTATTCCTATCTCTTTTATTCTATTATGTATATATCCAACAGTTCTCATTCATATCGCTCCTTATTATTTCTATATTTAGAATTAACTTTCCCTATATTAATATTATACCACTTTAGTATAATAATAGATGTTAATACTTTATTAACTTTTATTTTTGCCTTGAAATTCTAAGCCTAAAATTATAAAATTCAAAAAATAGAGAACTTACCCCCAAAACGCCTTGCGTGGGGGGTAATACGTAGTTTTCTTATATATTTAGTTTTATTTCTTTTCTTATACGCTACATCTGACTTCGATTTTTAAAGTATTTTGTAAATCCACACTTCGATTTTTAAAGTATTTTGTAATTAGTTAATTACAATAAACTTCGATTTTTAAATTATGATGTATCGTGGAAAAAATAAGCCTGTAATTTATATAAAAATAGGCTCTATTTTCATCTTAAATTATCTAAAATTGACCTAATTCTCCTACTAAAAAATCTAAAAATTGAAGTGTATTGTAGTAGCTATATTATTTATAATAGACTTCAATTTTTGAAGTATATTGTAGTATGGTAAACAATACATAATAATTTAAATTTTAAAGTGTATTGTAGTAGCATGACTAATAAACATATCATTTTACAATTTTTTCAAAAGGAAATAAATGTAATGTATGCTCCTAAAATTCTTTATTTAAAATCCAAATTTTAAATAACCACGTAATATTATATTTAACTAAAATAAATATTGAAGTAGAATTTAATAATAAGAGATGCTATATAAAATGAAATAGGATATTAGAACTTCTAATATCCTATCTTAAATCTAAAAATTTATATTATATTACTATCTATTCTTTAGTTGTACCGTACATAAAAGCTGAGATATTATCTAATTTTATCTTTAATCCATAAGGATAGTTATCTAAATTTATATCTCCAGACGCTATTTTAACATTTTTTAAATGTATATAATCGTTTATCTTGTCCAAATTCTCTATATCATTATTTTTTATGCCTTCTATATAGTTATCTAATAATGGTTTGTATAAAACATTTATTAAATTTTTTCCTGTATTACTTGTGAATAATTCCATATACTCTTTATATGAAATTATTGTTCCTGATATAAATTTTCCATCAACCAAAATAGTTATTTCAATATTCATTTCCGAAGGTTTACTATTAATATCATTATTTATTAATTTTATAATCTTTCCTAATTCACTATTTTTCATTTTATATCCTTTCCATTTATACTTTTATTACTTAACCTCATTTTAACTATATAATTTACCTTTGTCAAATTTAGGATTTATTAAATTATAATTATTGGGTAATAAAAAAGATACAAGCATAAATAATACTCATATCTTTTAGATTTTAAGCTTGTCTACTATTCTTCTTCACCTAAATCTAATCCCATAAGCTCAGCTTTTAGTGCTATAATTTCATAACGTTTATCCTCGGATATATATCCAACCTTTTCATGCAAATCTTTTTTTAACATTGGTTGCTCTAACTGTATTCGCATCATACACTTATTAGCATTTGTATTGAATATATCAACATCCTTTTCCAGTAAAATATCAAATTCTTCTTTAAATTGTGTTTTAGTAGTTAACGGGGCTACTTGTATTACTGGATAATATTTCATATTGTTTTTATCGCAGTTTTGGGTAATTACTACTAGGCGACATGGATGTAAATTTCTCTTACATTTCATTCTATCAGTTGGAAGCAATGATATTAACTCATCTCTTACTTTCCAAACCTCTCCAAATATAAATTCTCTATCATCCTCTATATCTTTTCTTTTTTTATACTTGTTTACCATCCATAGCCCTCCATGTATATTCTCTACCTTCTTCAAAATCATTAAACAATGATTCATAATATTCATCTTTATTATCTTCATTTATTATAGTAAGTTTACGTTCAGATAATCTTTGCTTAGCCATAAGTAACTTTTTACTCTTTATTGATATTTTTTTGACTTTATTAACTTCCATATCTTTCTCGACCTCCTTATATAATAATTCAGAATAATATCTATTTATAGTTTCTTCATTAATTACTTCATTACAATTTTGACTAGGTAAATAACCCTCTCTCGCTTCTTGCCATGGCAATTCACTATGGTTTAAAATTTCAATACAATCAGCACTCATTGAAGAAAATTTATCTATTATTGTATCCAAAAAATCACATAAATATACGCCCATTACTCTCCTAGCTTTATTATATGCTTCTTCAGTATATTTATTGATATTATTATATCCATATTTACAATAATTATTATATAATACTGGTAAAACAGCTCCATGTCTCCAAGCTTCAAAATCATTATCAATCAACTTTTCTTTATATATAGCAATATGATATGCTTGACAATAAAAAATTATTTTTTGTAACTTTTTATTAGATATATCTTTATCCTCTTTATTGCATTTCATTATTATATAATTAGATAATTCTTTATAGTTTATCATATAAATTCCCCTCTCTTTAAGAAAATTATACCATATTTCTATATGACATTAAATATTTTTCATTCCACTCATCATAATTTTTGTACTTGCTAAATCATTTTCTTATATACTTATGAGAAAATCTCATTAATATATTATTATTGTTAACATCTTCTTCAAGGTCTGTAAGCATTATATTAACATAATGTTGTGTTATAGCTAATGATGAATGTCCTAATATTTTTTGTAATGCAACAACACTATTTCCACCTAGTACCCATTGTTTTGCAAAAGTATGTCTTAGCCTATGAATACCAGTAGTATCAACTCCACGCTCTTTATTATATAAATTTAAAGCCTGTGTAATGGCTGTTTTAGTTAATTGTTTTCCAAATACATTACAAAATAAATATTCTTCTTTAGAAGTATGCTGACGTACTTTAAGCCAATCTTTTAATATCTTGTTTATTTCCTTATTTAATGGTATTATAAGTGGTTTTCTATTCTTAGTATGTTGAACATATATTAAACTTTGATATAAATCTATATCCTTTATTTTAACATTAGTTACACTTGATAATCTTAGTCCAGTAGATAATATAAAACAAGTAATGCACCAGTTTCTATATTGAGTAAAACTACATTTTTTATTAGGTTTAGTAACTAATTTTTCAATATCTTCTTCTGTATATGGTTCTATTGGCTTAGTATCAACTTTAGGTAATTCAACCTTAAATCGTTCCATGTAATCTTGCTCCATAAAAAAATATAAAATAGTTTTTAAATCCCTTGCATAAGTATATAAAGTTTGATTTGTTATATTATCTCGTTTCATAGCAACTATCACATCATTAAATGTTTTCTTACTAATAGACCTTATTTTTATATTAACATCAATATATCTACTTATTTGTTTCCAACCATAGGTATAATGCTTTAATGTTGCAGGTCTTAGATTTTTAGAAATACATCTATCAATGAACTCGTCAAACCCTTCTGCAATACTTTTTTCTGTATTGATTTTTAACCTTATTCTCTTCATTTCAAACACCTCGACCATAAAAAAGGACTATACACGTCCTTCATAAATTTTATTTTCATAAATTTATGACGTGTATAGTCCTTTATTTAAATATATTTTAAAGTGTTATACTAACAAACCTAGAAATAATATTATTTATTTAAAGCTTCTTCTACAGCAACTGCTACAGCAACAGTAGCTCCAACCATTGGGTTGTTACCCATTCCTATAAGTCCCATCATTTCAACATGAGCTGGAACTGATGAAGAACCTGCAAATTGAGCATCTGAGTGCATTCTTCCCATAGTATCTGTCATACCGTAAGAAGCTGGACCTGCAGCCATGTTATCTGGGTGAAGAGTTCTTCCTGTACCACCACCTGATGCTACTGAGAAGTATTTCTTTCCTAATTCAACCATTTCTTTTTTGTATGTTCCAGCAACTGGGTGTTGGAATCTTGTAGGGTTAGTTGAGTTACCAGTTATAGAAACGTCAACTCCTTCGTGATGCATTATAGCAACACCTTCTCTAACATCATCTGAACCGTAGCATTTAACTTTAGCTCTTGGTCCATTTGAGTATGGAGTTTCTTTAACTATGTTTAATTTTCCTGTGAAATAATCAAACTTAGTTTCAACATAAGTGAATCCATTGATTCTTGAGATTATAAAAGCAGCATCTTTTCCAAGACCGTTTAATATAACTCTTAATGGTTCTTTTCTTACTTTGTTTGCTTTTTCAGCTATTTTTATAGCACCTTCAGCAGCAGCAAAAGATTCGTGTCCTGCTAAGAATGCGAAACATTTAGTTTCTTCTCTTAAAAGCATAGCTCCAAGATTTCCATGTCCTAAACCAACTTTTCTGTCATCTGCAACTGATCCTGGGATACAGAAAGCTTGTAATCCTTCTCCGATAGCTTCAGCAGCTTCAGCAGCTTTTTTAGCTCCTTTTTTAACAGCTATAGCAGCACCTAAAGAATAAGCCCAACAAGCATTCTCAAACGCGATTGGTTGAGTTTCTTTTACTATTTCATATGGATCAAATCCTAAGTTTTGGCAGATTTCTCTAGTTTCTTCTATTGATTTTATTCCGTATTTTTCTAATACTGGAGTGATTTGATTTATTCTTCTTTCATAACTTTCAAATAATGCCATTGTAAACTTCCTCCTTCAAACTTATATAGATTATTCGTGTCTTGGATCTATAGTTCTAACTGCTTCGTCAAATCTTCCGTATTGACCAACAGCTTTTTCCATAGCTTCGTTAGCTGACATTCCCTTAGCAACCATTTCCATCATTTTTCCTAAGTGAACAAATTTGTATCCTATAACTTGATCATCAGCATCTAAAGCTATTTTAGTTACATATCCTTCAGCCATTTCTAAGTATCTAACACCTTTAGCAACTGTTCCGTACATAGTACCAACTTGTGATCTTAAGCCTTTTCCTAAGTCTTCAAGACCTGCTCCTATAGGTAGTCCACCTTCTGAGAAAGCAGTTTGAGTTCTTCCGTAAACTATTTGAAGGAATAATTCCCTCATTGCAGTATTTATAGCATCACAAACTAAGTCTGT
>CAUWNL010000078.1:0-12975 GCA_963559995.1 uncultured Sarcina sp. | reverse complement strand
GAGGCTGATGGTACTGCATGGGAGACTATGTGGGAGAGTAAGTGGTTGCCAGGTCTTAAGGATCTTTAGCTCAGTTGGTTAGAGCAACCGGCTCATAACCGGTAGGTCCGGGGTTCGAGTCCCTGAAGGTCCACCATATTTGGGGGTATAGCTCAGTTGGGAGAGCACCTGCCTTGCACGCAGGGGGTCAAGAGTTCGAATCTCTTTACCTCCACCAAGAGAACTACACAATTGTAGTTCTCTTTTTATATTTAAAGAACTTCCAAGAAAAGCTCAATAGATTTATATTTATGAATAGAAAAAACTTCAGTTCAGTATAGGGTAAAGTAGGGTTGTTTATTTAATTAAACTTTATTAAAAGGAGATTTGAAAAATAAGTAGTAGTCTAATATATAGTAAGTGTGATTTTTTATGTTCAAATTTAATTTAGAGTAAATAATTATTTTTATAGATACTTATTATTTTTAAGAACAAAATTAATATTTTATATTAATTTTGTGTAAATTATTTTAAATTTAACGTATAATAAAATATATTAAAAGGGTTACTTATTGGTGTAGATGAAGAGAGATATATTATGATAGGGAGTGTATTTGTGTTATGGTGGACCTAGAGGAATTACAAGATGAATTAGTTGAGCTAAAGTTAAAGAAGAGAAGTTTTATACTAGCAAACAAAGATACGAAAGAAGTAGATAAATTAATAAACTTAATTGAAAAAAAAATTACTGATTCAAGTAATACGCAAATTATTTAATTATAAGGATTTAACACATTACCAATTTAATATACATTAATAAAAAGATAGAATTTAGTTGAGTTCTATCTTTTATTTTTGTTTAAATGTATTCTTTTATCTAATTAAACCAAATATTTACTTTAAATTAAAATAATGCTATAATCTTTTTTAGAGTAATTATTAATATAGTTATATGGGTTATAAAGAATTGGAGGATTTATATGGAAGGAATGGAAGTTGAGAATAAGAAAGCTAAAAAAACTCTAGCTGTAAATGAAAGTAATAGTACTTCATTAAATGAGGTCGGAAATGAAGTTAGTGTTAGTTCTAATAAAGATAAAATAAAGACAAAGAATAAAAAAACTTCTAGGTCAAAGTGTTCAGTTAAAAACAGCACTAGCAATAGGAAAGAAGAAAAAAAAGAAAGAGTATTAATTAAAAATAATTTAAATACAATTGAGGATATTGTAAATTCAGATAAATTAACTAAAAATAATAGAAACGTTACTAAAAAAAATAATTCAGAAAAAGTTATTACAGATTTAGATGAATATTTATTTAAAGAAGGCACTCATATAAATTGCTATAAGTTTATGGGTTCTCATTGTGTAATAGAAAATAAAAAAAGGGGATTTAGATTTACCACATGGGCTCCAAAAGCTAGTAAAGTAACTGTTATTGGAGATTTTTGTAATTGGAAAGAAGATTCGAAATATGAAATGGAAAAAGTAAATGAAAGTGGAATCTGGAGTATATTTATTCCAGGCTTAAAAGAAGGGATGAAATATAAGTTTTCTATTACTAATGAATGGGAGACATGGACAGTCTTAAAGGCAGATCCATATGCTTTTAAATCAGAGCTAAGACCTAATACTGCATCAATATTAGTGAAAGAATCAAAATATAGATGGGGTGATAAAAAATGGTTAAATAAAAGAGAAAAAATAAATCATTTTGAAAATCCTATGAATATATATGAATTACATTTAGGTTCATGGAAAACTAATAGTGGAGAATTTTTGACTTATGATGAAATAAGCAATGAATTACCAAAATATGTTAAAAAAATGGGATATACACATGTAGAAATTATGCCTGTCAATGAACATCCTTTAGATGCTTCATGGGGGTATCAAGTCACAGGATATTATTCTCCGACAAGTAGATTTGGTGATTCTAAAGGTTTAAAGAATTTAATCAATAATCTCCATAAGGAGGATATTGGAGTAATTTTTGATTGGGTTCCAAGTCATTTTTGTAAGGACGAGCATGGATTGGCATATTTTGATGGAAATGCTACCTATGAGTATGCTGCTAGCTGGAAAGCAGATAATAAAGGTTGGGGGACAAGCAATTTTGATTTGGGTAGACCAGAAGTAAGAAGCTTTTTAATATCTAATGCAGTTTATTGGATAAATGAATTTCATGTAGATGGATTAAGAGTTGATGCTGTATCTAATATGCTTTATTTAGATTATGGAAGAAGTTATGGTGAATGGGAACCTAATGTATATGGTCAAAATGGAAATTTAGAGGCTATGGAATTTCTTAAGAAGTTTAATTCTGTAGTAAAAGCTAACTTTCCAGGCGTTATAACTATTGCGGAAGAATCAACATCTTGGGCAGGAATAACAACGCCAGTTGAGGAGGGTGGATTAGGATTTGACTTTAAATGGAATATGGGATGGATGAATGATACTTTAAGATATATAAAAAAGGATCCAATACACAGAAAATATCATCACCATGAGATAAATTTTTCTATGGTTTATAATTATTCAGAAAAATTTATCTTACCTATTTCACATGATGAGGTTGTACACGGAAAAGGGTCATTGATAGCTAAAATGCCAGGTGATGATTGGAATAAGTATGCAGGTCTAAGATTATATTCAGCTTTTATGATGGGGCATCCTGGTAAAAAACTATTATTTATGGGTAGTGAATTTGGGCAATTTGTTGAATGGCAAGAAAATCAAGAGCTTCAATGGCATATAATTGATAAATATGATATACACAAAAAGACACATAATTATTTTATGGAGTTAAATAAATTTTACTTAGAAAATAAAGCTTTATGGGAATGTGACTATGATCCTAGTGGTTTTGAATGGATAGATCCTGATAATGCTGAAAAGAGTATATTAACCTTTATAAGACATGGAAAAAATAAGAAAGATAGATTAGTATTTATCTGTAATTTTACACCTGTAGTATACTATGATTTTCAAGTTGGAGTTACTGAAGAAGGTGTATATGAAGAGATATTTAATACAGATAATCTTGCTTATGGTGGTTCAGATCAAGTAATGGATAGCAAGATGGAGTCTATAGAAGAGCCATGTAATAATAAGCCTTATAAAGTACTAGTTAAGGTACCTCCTATGGGAGTTTTAATAATTAAAAAATGCTCTGAATTAATTAAAAATAAAGAGGCAGTAAATGAAATTTTAATAGAAGAAATTAATTTGAAAGATAAGAGAGAAGAAGATATTTTAAATAAAAATAATAACTTAGATAAATCTAATGTTGAGGCTATAGATAGTAAGCATAAGGAAGAAAATTAATATTACTGAGGAGAGGGAGTTTGTTATGAGAGTTTTATTTGCAGCGTCAGAAGCGCATCCATTTATAAAAAGTGGTGGACTTGGAGATGTAATAGGCGCATTACCTAAGGAGTTAAGAAATTTAGATGTTGATGCAAGGGTAATAATACCAAGGTATAAAAATATAAGAAAAGATCTATTTGAAGATATGGTATATATTAGGTCATTTAATGTTCCTGTTGGTTGGAGAAATCAACACTGTAATGTCTTTGAATATACTTATAATAATGTTATATATTACTTTATAGATAATAATTATTATTTTGATAGAAATGAAATGTATGGTCATATAGATGATGGCGAAAGATTTGCATTTTTTAGTAGGGCAGTACTAAATTTTTTAAAGGAAAGTAATTGGTGTCCTAATATTATTCATTGTAACGATTGGCAAACAGGAATGATACCTGTTATGTTAAAAGTAGAGTATTATAGGGATAGTTTTTACTCAAATATAAAAACTGTTTTTTCAATTCATAATCTATTATTCCAAGGAAATTACGTGCCTAGTGTACTACCTGAATTATTTGGATATGATTATGAACTTTATAATAATATGAGTTTAGAATTAAATGGTAATATTAGTTTTATGAAGGGCGGAATAAATTTCTCAGATAAAGTTTCAACTGTAAGTAAAACCTATGTTGAGGAGATAAAAACTAGAGAATATGGCGAAAATTTAGAAGGCTTACTATCATATAGATCTAATGACTTAATAGGCATAGTAAATGGAATTGACTATAATGAGTATAATCCAGAAAATGATATGCATATTTGCAAAAAATATGGCATATACAATTTACAGGATAAACTTGAAAATAAAAAAGATCTTCAACAATCTCTAGGTTTATCTGTTAATGAGAATATACCTGTAATATCTATTGTATCAAGATTAACAAGTCAAAAGGGTATTGACCTTATAATAAATTCAATAGAACAAATTCTTCAAAGGGGAGCACAGCTAGTTGTATTAGGGACAGGAGAAGATAAATACGAAAATTATTTTAGATATCTACAAAATAAATATAGAGACAGGGTTTCAGTAAATATACAATTTGATAATGGACTAGCTCATAGAATTTATGCGGGATCTGATATGTTTTTAATGCCATCAATGTTTGAACCATGTGGTCTTGGTCAACTTATAGCTTTAAGATACGGAACAATACCAGTGGTAAGAGAAACTGGTGGATTAAAAGATACTGTTATACCGTATAATGAAGCTACAGGGGCTGGAACAGGTTTTAGCTTTAGAGAATACAGACAAGAAGATTTATCCCTTATTATGAATTATGCGTTGGACGTTTATTATAATAACAAAGAAGCATGGTATTCTTTGGTTAATCATGCAATTAGTACTGATAATAGTTGGAGTAAATCTGCAAATGAATATAAAAATCTATACGAAAGAATTATTTGGGGATAATTTATAAAAGTATAGGGGGAAACTATATGATATCTGTAAGCAAGAAAAAATTTAAAAAGGATTATGAAAAAAAATTTTTAGAGATGCATGGAATTGATATGCAAGATGGAAATAACCTTTATAAATATGAAGCTTTAGGAAGTTTAATAAGAGATTATGTTGCTGAAAGTTGGTTAGACACTAATAAGAAATATAACAAGACTAAGGAGAAACAAGTTTACTATTTTTCTATGGAGTTTCTTTTAGGAAGACTTTTAGGTAATACTCTTTTAAATTTAGGAATAAGAGATATATGTAAAGAGGCCCTTAGTGAACTTAATATAGATTTAGAAGAATTAGAAAACTATGAAAAAGATCAAGGTTTAGGAAACGGTGGCTTAGGTAGACTAGCTGCCTGTTTTCTAGATTCTATGGCATCGTTAAATATTCCTGGACATGGGTGTGGCATAAGATATAAATATGGATTCTTTGAACAAAAGATAATAAATGGAGCTCAAGTTGAGACACCAGATAGTTGGCTTAGGGAAGTAAATGTTTGGGAAATAAGAAAGGCTGATAAATCAGAAATAGTTAGGTTTGGCGGAAATGTAAATATAAAAGAGATTGATGGAAAATTAACCTTTGAACATATAAATTATGAATCTATTCTAGCGGTTCCTTATGATACTCCTATTGTAGGATATGAGAATGAAGTTGTTAATACATTAAGACTTTGGAATGCAGAAGCACTCTCAAATGATTTTGACTTTTCATCTTTTAGCAGAGGTGATTTTTTAAAAGCTATATCATATAAGAACTCAGTAGAGGCTATATCGCAGGTTTTATATCCTGATGATTCAGTATATGAAGGTAAAAGATTAAGATTAAAGCAAGAATATTTTTTTGTATCTGCAGGGGTACAAAGTATAATAAGACACTTTAAAAAACATGGGGGCAACATATTAGAATTTGATGAACATATAGCAATTCATATAAATGATACTCATCCAACACTAGCTATACCAGAAATAATGAGAATACTATTAGATGAGGAGGGATTATCTTGGGAAACTGCTATGAGAATAACAACAAACACAGTTTCCTATACAAATCATACGATTTTATCAGAAGCGTTAGAAAAATGGCCTGTAGATATGTTTAAATCTATCCTTCCAAGAATATATATGATTATAGAAGAAATGAATAAGAGGTTTTGTGCAAAATTAGAAAGACTTTATAAAGGGCAAAATGATAAAATAACTAAAATGGCAATTATAGCAGATGGTTATATAAAAATGGCTAACTTAGCTATAGTGGGAAGCTATAGTGTAAACGGTGTTGCTAAGCTTCATACAGAGATACTTAAAAAACAAGAAATGAAAGAATTTTATTATTTATATCCTTCAAAGTTTAATAATAAAACAAATGGAATCACCCATAGAAGATGGCTTTTAAAGTGTAATCCTAATCTTGCAAATTTACTTAAAGAAACTATTGGTGAAAGCTTCATAAAACACCCAACTGATATGGAAAATTTTCAAAAATACATTGATAATATAGAAGTGAAAAATGAATTAGCAAAGATAAAACGAAAAAACAAAGAAGAATTAGCTAAACTTATATTAAATAAAAATGGTATAATCGTCGATATAGATTCAATATTTGATGTTCAAATAAAAAGAATTCATGCCTATAAAAGACAAACACTAAATTGCTTAAGGATAATGGAGCTTTATAAGAGATTATTGGATAATCCAAATTTAGATATAGTTCCTAGAACTTTCATATTTGGAGGCAAGGCAGCACCAGCTTATTATTTGGCAAAGAATATAATAGAACTTATAAATTCAGTAGCATATAAAATTAATAATGATAAGAGAGTAAACGATAAGATAAGAGTTGTATATTTAGAAAATTACAATGTATCTTTAGCAGAAAAAATAATACCTGCAACAGACTTAAGTGAACAAATATCGACAACTACAAAGGAAGCCTCTGGAACATCTAACATGAAATTTATGATGAATGGTGCAGTAACAATGGCTACTTTAGATGGAGCTAATGTTGAGATAAGAGATGAGGTTGGTGATGATAATATAATCATATTTGGGCTAACAGAGAAAGAGGTATTGGACTACTATAATAAGGGTGGCTATTCGGCTTGGGATATTAGGAATAATGATAAGAGATTAATTAGCGTTACAGATGATTTAATAAACGGTTTTTATAATAATGATAGAAATAGATTTAAAAGTATATATGAAAATTTATTAACATATAATGATGAATTTTTTGTTTTAAAAGATTTTGCATCCTATTTAGAGGCTCAAAACAAAGTAGATAAACTTTATAGTGATAAAGATACATGGCAAAGAATGTGTGGTATTAATATAGCTCATTCTGGAATATTTTCATCAGATAGAACTATTTTAGAATATGCCACAGGAATTTGGGGTTCTAATGTAATGTATAAAAATTTATAAGTTTAATTTGAGAAAGGAGGAACGTTACAACTCTATGCAGTTTTGTAACGGCATAATAAATGATAACGACTATAGTGTGTAAAGAAGATGGTTGTGATGGAAACAGTTTTTATGTAAAAGATGGTGAAGAGGAACTACAATTAACTTGTATAAAGTGTAATAAGTTTTGGAGTATACCAAGAAGTAAACAAATGTTTACCATGTTATCTAATTGTTGTTCGTGTAACAATGAAACATTTAAAGTGTTTAAAGATACAGAAGGTGATAATATCTTTTTAAAATGTATTAAATGTGGAAATCCTCCTGAAAAAGTTTATATAGATGATGATGGAGTACAAGTATCTTATGAATCAAAAATATTAAATGATATGAAGTATAATCTTTATAGACTTACTGAAAGTTTACAAAGTTTAGAGGGTAAGATTAATAATTTAGAAAGTGGTCAAAATCTTTTAGAACAATCTTTAGCTTATGTAACAAAATTTTTATCTAATTAAGGAAGGGATCTATCTTAAAATAATAGTTTACAAAGTTTTAATTTGAAAAATTTAACTATTATTTAAGATAGGTCTTTTTCTATTTGGCCTTAACTTAAATTACAAAATGTTTAAAAATTATGTGGAAATGTGTTGTACAATGTAGAATTTTATAGATTATTTGTGTAAAAAAAGTTATGTAAAAAATAATAATATATAGTAAAATATGCTATAATATACTTATAAAAGAAATGTTTAACATTTATATGGTTAAAGGAAGAATTTCGAGGGGAGATACATTACATGACAAAAAAAGAGATTGTAGCAATGATTCTAGCTGGAGGACAAGGATCTAGACTAGGAGTATTAACAAAAAATCTGGCAAAGCCAGCAGTTCCTTTTGGTGGGAAATATAGAATAATAGACTTTCCATTAAGCAACTGTTCAAATTCTGGGATATACACTGTGGGGGTGTTGACTCAGTACAAACCATTAGAATTAAATTCTCATATAGGGATTGGGGATACTTGGGATTTAGATAGAAGAGATGGTGGAGTTAGAATATTACCGCCATATCAAAAAGAAAAAGGTGGAGATTGGTATAAAGGGACAGCTAATGCTATCCACCAAAATGCAGCTTTTATAGATATGCATGAACCTGAATATGTTCTTATATTATCAGGGGATCATATATATAAAATGGACTATGATAAAATGTTAGATTTTCATAAGGAAAAGCAAGCTGATGCAACAATTGCTGTAATAGATGTTCCATTAAAAGAAGCCAGTAGATTTGGAATAATGAATACTAACGAAGATTTATCAATATATGAATTTGAAGAGAAACCTGAAAATCCTAAGAGTACAAATGCATCAATGGGTATATATATTTTTAATTGGAAAACATTAAAGAAAGCATTAGAAGAGGATGAATTAGATGAAACTTCCTCTAACGATTTTGGAAAAAATATAATTCCTAAAATGCTTAATGAGGGAAGAAAGTTAGTTGCATATCCATTTAAGGGGTATTGGAAAGATGTTGGAACTATAGAAAGTCTTTGGGAAGCAAATATGGACTTATTAAAGGATGAAAATGAATTAAGCCTTCATGATGATGAGTGGAAGATATATTCAGCTAATCCAGTTAGGCCAGCTCAATATATGGGGCCTGCAGCCAAAGTTAAAAATTCTTTAATAGTTGAAGGATGTATAGTTCATGGAACAGTAGAAAATTCTGTTTTATTTCAAGGAGTTCATGTTGGAGAAGGTACAGTAATAAAAAATTCTGTTGTAATGCCTAATACTACAATTGAGAAAAATTCAATTATAGAAAAAGCTATAATAGGGAGCGAAGTTCATATACTAAGTAACTGTAAAGTAGGAAATGGAGATAGTATAGCTGTTATAGCATCTAGTGAAAATATAGTAGAAAAAGTAGTTGAATAACATTTAAGTAGGGGGATATAGAAATGAACAATTGTATAGGTATAATAAATTTAGATGAAAATGAAAGCAGAATGAGTGAATTAGTGAAAAATAGGCCGTTAGCATCTGTTCCTTTAGCAGCAAGATATAGAATAATAGATTTTGTTTTATCTAATATGACTAACGCAGGTATGGATTCAATAGGAATATTTACAAAGAATAAATCACGTTCATTAGTAGACCATTTAACTAATGGAAGACCTTGGGATCTTCATAGAAAAAAACATGGCTTAAGAGTATTTAATTTTGGAGATAAAGATCCTCAATATGATGATATGTATAATTTTGCTGATAATATAGAGTTTTTAACTAAAAGTAGGAAAGAATATGTTTTAATAGCCCCATCATATATGGTTTGTAATATAGATTATAAGAGGTTAGTAAAATTTCATAAGGATCAAGATAATGATATAACAATGGTATATAAAAATATCACTGATGGAGATTCAAATTTTATAGAATGTGATGTTTTGAATTTATTAGGAAACGGTAGAGTTAAAAGTATAGGTAGAAATATAGGAAGAGAATCTCACCTTAATATATCTATGGAAATGTATATAATGAGAACTGACCTATTAATAGAAATGATTTATGAATGTATAAGACAAGGCATTCACAAGAAGGTTAAAAGTTATATAAGTTCAAATCTAGATAACTTAAAGGTTGGTTCTTATAAATTTGATGGATATTTAAGTTGTATAAATTCATTGAGAGCTTATTATAAAACTAATATGGATATACTTATTCCTAATGTATATAAAGAATTGTTTCTAGGAGATAGACCTGTATATACAAAATCTAAGGACGAATCACCAACTCATTATACTGAAAAAAGTATAGTTACTAATTCTGTAATTGCTAATGGCTCATGTATAGAAGGAACAGTTGAAAATTCTATAATAGGAAGAAGAGTTTATGTAGAGGAAGGTGCAGTGGTTAGGAATTGCGTAATAATGCAAGAGACTGTAATAAAGAGTAATGCTCAAGTTGATAGAGTAATAGCAGATAAGGCATCGGTTATAAGAGAAGAGGAAAAGGTTATAGGGTTAGAGATGTATCCTGTAGTGATAAAAAAACCTACGCTTTTATAAGTAATGTTTATATGTAGTTAAGTGTTGTTTCTAGGATAAATTAATATGAGGTTTTTATCAAATGCATAAGGAAAAGAATAAAAAGATTGTAGGATGGATTTTATTAATATCATGGATGGTATTTATATTTTATATGTCAAGTAAACCAGGTGATAAATCTTTATCTCAAAGCAATTTTGTATATAATACTATAAAGTGTATAGGAATAGATTTAGATAGGGGATTTACAGGGGGATCTATAGTTATAATACGAAAAGGAGCTCATTTCTTAGAGTATATGGTCTTATATATATTAGGCTGTAATATTCTAAAGATGTATACTACGCGTAAGACTATATATGTCTATCCTTTAATTATTGTATTTTTATATGCATGCACTGACGAATTTCATCAGTTATTTATCCAAGGAAGAGCAGGAAAATTTATCGATATATGTATTGATACTTTAGGTGGAATATTTGGTTTTATAATAATATATATTAAAAATGTAATATTAAAATTTATTAAATTAAAGGACTAGCTTTAGAGTTGGTCCTTTTTTATACATTTAATTATAAAATTAGACAAAATAATTGCTTGAATTTATGAAAATATGGGCATATTCATACAATTTAATTAGACTATTGAGTATAAAAAACAGTAAATTTTGGAACATTTAAATTGATAATTTATTATATTAGGCACGTTAAAAAATGAATAATATTAAATAATATAGGTATTAAAAATAAAATTATTCAGTTTTATAATAATATATTGATTTTTTGATAAATACTGGTATAATAAACCTATATTTATAATTAGATGATAAAAATGTTAAATATTAAATTTAAGGGGGGAATTTAATGGCGATTGCAAAGGAAAAAAAGAAAAAAAAGTTTAGTTTTTTAAATACAATCGAGACAGTAGGTAATAAACTACCACATCCAGCAACTATCTTTATAATTCTTTGTGTTGGTATAGTAATTTTATCGCATATATTATCTCAAATAGGAGTATCAGTTACTTATACAGGAATGGATAGAGCCGATGGTAATACAATAAAAGATATGACAGTTAGTGTACAAAGTTTATTAACGCCAGAAGGGATAAAATATATTTTTACATCGCTGATAACTAATTTTACAGGGTTTGCAGCTTTAGGAACTGTTTTAGTTGCTATGTTAGGAGTAGGTGTTGCTGAAGGGACTGGATTTATAGGAACTGCGTTAAGAAAGATAGTATTAAATACACCTAAAAGTTTAATAACAGTTGTTGTTGTTTTTGCAGGGGTAATGTCAAGTATAGCATCAGATGCAGGTTACGTTATATTAATTCCTTTAGGAGCAGTAGTATTTTTAAGTTTTGGTAGACATCCATTAGCTGGTATAGCGGCGGCTTTTGCTGGAGTTTCTGGAGGATTTAGTGCGAATTTATTTCCAGGTTCTACTGATGCTTTATTATCAGGTATGACTACTGAAGGAGCTAGAATGATTGATGCTACAGCAACTGTATCTGTAACATCTAATTGGTTTTTCCTTATAGCATCTACGTTTTTAATAACAGTTATAGGAACTGTAATAACAGAAAAAATTGTAGAGCCTAGACTTGGAAAATATAAAGGTGCTATAGATGGATTTGAAGAGGATGCATTAAATCCTTTAGATAAAAGGGAAAAAAGAGGACTTAAATTTGCTGGATTATTCTTTTTAGTTGGAGTTATACTTATAGGATTTTTAACAATACCAGCTAATGCTCCACTTAGGAATGCAGAAACTGGAGCACTTTTAAAGTCTCCATTTATGGATAGTATAGTAGTTACAATAGCATTACTATTCTTTTTAGCAGGAGTTGGATATGGTATTGGAGCTGGAACTATAAGAAATGATAAAGATATAGTAGCACAAATGTCAAAAACTATGTCTACAATGGGTGGATATTTGGTATTAGTATTTTTTGCATCACAGTTTGTAGCTTATTTTGCTAAAACTAATTTAGGAACTGTAATTGCAGTTAAAGGTGCAAACTTTTTAGAGGCTACTGGAATTAGTGGTATACCATTATTAATAGGTTTTGTGCTTGTTACTGCATTTATAAATTTATTCATGGGTTCAGCCTCTGCAAAATGGGCAATAATGGCACCTGTATTTGTACCGATGCTTATGCAAATGTCAATCAGTCCAGAGGTTACTCAAATGGCTTATAGAATTGGTGATTCAACTACAAATATAATATCGCCACTTATGACATATTTTGCTCTTATTGTATCTTTTGCAGAAAAGTATGATAAGGAGTCAGGCGTTGGAACAATGATTTCAACTATGATACCATACTCAATGGCATTATTAGCAGGATGGTCAATTCTTTTAATAGTTTGGATTATGTTTAAGCTTCCCTTTGGCATAGCATAAAATGAATATATAATTGCTACTAAGACCACATAAAGTATAAGTACTTTATGTGGTCTTTTTATAGAGCTAAAAATATTAATAAAATATAAAAAATATGTTGACATAAATAAATCGGAGTGTTAAACTAAAAAAGTCACTTGAGATAATATAATTTTTAAAACAACTTAAAAATAAATAAAAAAGTTGTTGACAAAGATTAAGCAAAGTGATAAGATAAAGAAGTCGCTTGAAGGTGACTGAGAAAAAGAAAAGCAATGGTCTTTGAAAATTAAACAGATAATTTAAGTAAACCAGCAATTCTTTTATA
>CAUWNL010000077.1:0-13193 GCA_963559995.1 uncultured Sarcina sp. | reverse complement strand
TTTTTGAAGCTAGTTCTATAGTTTTATTCTCAATAGTACTTCCTCCTGCACCATAGGTAACACTTATATAATCTGGCTTTAAATCCTTTAACTCTTCTAAAGCATCATATATTTTATTTATATCTCCATTTGGTTTTGGTGGAAATATCTCAAAGGATAATACAACTTCTTTTTGCTTAAAAATATCATTAATTCTAATAATAACCGCCTCCTAAAAAATAAAAAGCATCTAAGAGGGATATCTTAGACGCTTATACAAATCTCGTATATACATGAATACTCCTTATCTCTCAGTAAAACTGCAGGATTTAGCACCAAAATTAATTGGTTGCTGGGCTTCGTAGGGCCAGTCCCTCCACCACTCTTGATAAGTATATTAATTTAATTTTTATATATTGTACCCCTAATAATAAAGTTTGTAAATATATAAAATTTATTTAACTTATATTGTTATTTATATACTAAAATTTTATTAAATAGAACTTTTAATAATTTCATGGTATTTTAATTGTTGTTTCATGTCATTTATAATATACTATAATTATACCATTATTATTTAATTTTATTATAAATTTTAATGCTATACTACTTACAAGGAGGTGACTCCGTTAAATGTTATAAACTAAAATCAAAGTTTATAGAATTTCATAACGGATTAATAAATGTTTAGATCATTTAAATGGTATATACTAGGATATGTAGGAACTTTAGTAGCATTTATGCCTAAAGAAAAGGAAGCAGAAAAACTACTTACTGAGGGAAAAACAGATGAAATGAACGCTTTAGTTTCCTTAGGCACAAAAACTATATCTCAAAGATTAATAAAATATTCTGGGTCAACAGTCAATGTTCATGGACTTGAAAATATTCCAGATGGCCCTGTATTATTTGTTTCTAATCACCAAAGTAATATGGATATTGCCATAATCTGCGGTTTTATAGATAAACCTAAAGGATTTATTGCTAAAAAAGAATTAGAAAAATTACCACTTATAAGTAAATGGATAACCTTAGCAGGCTCCATATACTTAGATAGAGAAAATCCTAGAAAATCTATGGAAGGTATCTTAGAAGGTATTAAGACACTTAAAAATGGACATTCTTTAGTTATATTTCCTGAAGGAACTAGAAGTAAAGGTGATAAAATGGGAGAATTTAAAGCAGGAAGTTTTAAATTGGCCACTAAATCAAAGGTTCCCATAGTACCTCTTACAATTGATGGAACATATAGAGTTATGGAAGCTAATAAAATATTAATTAAGCCTAGTAATATAAACTTTTATATTCATGAGCCTATATATGTAGATAAGCTTTCTAAAGAAGAAATAACCAATCTGCCTGAAACAGTAGAGGGTATTATAAGGAGTAAGCTTCCAAACCAAGGAAAGTAATCGCAATCATAAATACTTTTAAAACAAAGAGTCTATAACATTCTTTGTTTTTTTATATTTATATTATAATAATCTTATAAAACAAATAAGAGCTATAAAATTATAGCTCTTATATATTAAAACAAAATTATCTTCTATTATTTTGTTGTTTTCTTGCTCTTCTGCAATCTGGGCATCTTACAGGATCGTTATCGAATCCTTTTTCTTTGTAAAATGCTTGTTCTCCTTCTGTGAATATAAATTCTTTTCCACAGTCTTTGCATACGATTGTTTTATCTGCCATTTTTCAATTCCTCCAATTAGAAAGATAAATAACTATTAATAAACTCTCTAAAGTGGAGAAATTCATTAATCAATTAAAATCTTCGTTTATTTTTATAGTTATTTTAGCATAGTATTTATATGTTTTCAATAAGTTTTATTAATTTTTAACAAAAAAATATTTACGTTTTCATAAAACAAAACTTTTAAAAACTTTATTTAATAAAAAGGTACTTTAAATTTTTAAATTTTACTTTAATTATTAAAGTACCTTTATTATTTACTTTTTAATTAGTTCTTATAACTATCTTATCTACATCAGTATCCACAATTATAGTAGAGTTATCTTGTATCTCACCTGCTATGATTTTCTTAGCAATATCCGTTTCTAAAACATTACCTATAAATCTCTTAAGAGGTCTTGCTCCATAAACTGGATCATAACCCTCTTTAGCTAAGATTTCTTTAGCAGAATCTGTTACATTCATTTTGATATTTCTATGCTCTAACCTCTTTTTAACATCTCTTAAGAATATATCTATAATTCTTTTAATTCCTTCAAGATTTAAAGGCTTAAACATTATAATATCATCAACTCTATTTAAAAATTCTGGTTTAAATCTCAATTTCATTTCATTCATAACAGCTTCTCTTGCTCTTTCAGAAACTTCACCCTCTTCACTGTTTTCTAAAAGATAACTGCTACCTATATTAGATGTCATAATTATTATAGTATTTTTAAAGTCTACAGTTTTACCTTTATTATCTGTAAGTCTTCCATCATCTAATATTTGTAAGAACATATTAAATACATCTTCATGAGCTTTTTCTATCTCATCAAATAATACAACAGAATATGGTTGTCTTCTAACTGCTTCTGTTAATTGACCACCTTCTTCATATCCAATATATCCTGGAGGAGGTCCAACAAGTCTAGATACCGCATGCTTTTCCATATATTCTGACATATCTATCCTTATTATATTATCTTCACTATCAAAAAGATTTCTAGCTAAAGTTTTAGCAAGTTCTGTTTTACCAACTCCTGTTGGTCCTAAGAATATAAATGAACCTATTGGTTTATTTTCATCTTTAAGCCCTGCTCTTGCTCTTATAACTGCATTAGCTACAGCTGTTGTTGCCTCATCTTGACCTATTACTCTACTTCTTAACTCATCTTCAAGTCTTAAAAGTTTTTCTCTTTCTCCTTCTACTAATCTAGTTACTGGAATTCCTGTCCACTTAGAAACTATTTGAGATATTTCCTCTTCTGTTATTTCTTCTTTAAGCATAGAACTATCATGGTTTTTCTCCATATCTGCTTCTTTTTGTTTTATTTTTTCTTCAATCTGTGGAATTTTACCATACTTAATTTCAGCAACTTTATTTAAGTCATATTGTCTTTCATATTCTTCTGCCATACCTCTTAAAGTATCAAGCTCAGCTTTTAAATCTTTAATTTCAGTTATTTGAGCTTTTTCTTTTTCATACTTAGCAGTCATCTCATTATTTTTTTCCTTAAGAGATGCTAATTCTTTTTCTAAACCTTCTAATTTAACTTTAGAAACGTCATCATCTTCCATGGATAATGCTTCTTTTTCAGTTTCTAGCATTAAAAGTTTTCTTCTTATTATATCAAGTTCTGTAGGTAGAGAATCTATTTCTGACCTTACCATAGCTCCAGCTTCATCTATTAAATCAATAGCTTTATCTGGTAGATATCTATCTTGTATATATCTATCTGAAAGTGTTGCTGCAGCTACTATTGCAGAATCATGAATTCTTATACCATGATGAATTTCAAATCTTTCTTTTAATCCCCTTAATATAGATATAGCATCCTCAACTGTTGGTTCGTTAACTATAACTGGTTGGAATCTTCTCTCTAATGCTTTATCTTTTTCTATATATTGCCTATATTCATCAAAAGTTGTAGCACCTATACAGTGAAGTTCTCCCCTTGCTAATAAAGGCTTAATTAGATTTCCAGCATCCATGGCTCCGTCTGTCTTACCAGCACCTACTATTGTATGAATTTCATCTATAAATAAAATTATATTTCCATCTGAGCCTTGAACTTCTTTTAAAACAGCCTTTAATCTTTCTTCAAATTCTCCTCTATATTTAGCCCCTGCAATTAACGCCCCCATATCTAAAGAGAATATTGTTTTATTCTTTAACCCTTCAGGAACATCTCCCTTTACTATTCTATTGGCTAAACCTTCAACTATTGCAGTTTTACCAACACCAGGCTCACCTATAAGTATAGGGTTATTTTTGGTTCTTCTAGATAAAATTCTAACTGCCCTTCTTATTTCCTCATCTCTTCCTATTACAGGATCTAACTTATGCTTTTTAGCTAAATCTGTAAGGTTAGTGCCATATTTAGATAAAGCATCATAAGTTCCTTCTGGGTCTTGAGTATCAACTTTTTGGCTTCCTCTAATTTTATTTAATACTTCTAAAAACTCTTTCTTATTTATTGAAAATCTATCTAAAAGAAGCCCTACTAAACCTTTTTTATCAATATCCATAATTGCTAGCATAACATGTTCTACGCTAACATAAGAATCTCCAAATTCTTTAGAAATTTCTTCTGCTTTTATAAGAATGTCATTTATTCTTCTAGTTGCAGTAACTCCTGTAGATTTTGCAGCTTCTCCTAAGACCTTAGGTAGTTTATCTATTTCTAAGTTAGTTTCTCTTACAAGAGATTTAACATCTGTTCCCATTTTCTCAAATATATTAGGAATAAGTCCATCTTCTTGATTTATTAGTGCCGAAAACAAGTGTACTATATCAAGCTGTTGATTATTAAATCTTACAGCAGTTTCATAAGCGTCATTTAAACTTTGTTGAACCCTTAATGTCATTTTATCAGCGTTCACAAATATCACCCTTTCTATCTAAAAATCACATTAAAAATATTTTAACATAAAAGTAGTAAAGTGTTAATATCTTATTTAAGAAATTTTTTAACTTTTTCAACTATTTTGAATATTTATCTTAAAATAGATGTAATTATTGTTATTATTTAAATTAATTGATATGATATTAACTGTATTATCTATATATTATTAATATTTTTATAAATTTTATACTTTTTATATACTAAAGGAGATAAAAAAATGGAATTAGAAGTTTTTAAATTTACTAATGAATCCTTAGCTATTTTAAAAAAACTAAAAAATAATTTGCACCACTCATCGGATTTTTTAGATGAATTCTTTTTTAATTTACTAAATAACTCCTGTGATGGTTTTTTTAATATATCAACTAGAGTAAAATCATCCTCTAGTTTAAAAGAGAAAATTATTCGTAATAATTATTACTTGAAGTATAAAACACCTGAAGAACTTTTTTATAACCTCTCTGATCTTATAGGAATTAGAATTGAATGTAGATTCATAGAAGATGAGGATAAGATCTTCAAATTTTTAAAATCATCCTTTTCCTATAAAAACCCTCAAGGCTTTAATTTTCATAAATCTGATAAAAATATATTTTTAGATTTAAGAGATGAACAACCTCTAAAACAAAAAAATGGTTTTAAACTTTATAGAATTGATGGGTATATTCTAAGTGAAAATCATAAATTTAACTTTGAGCTTCAAATAAAATCTATGGTAAATATATTTTGGAGTGAAATAGAACATAAAGTAATTTATAAAAATTATAATATGGTTTTAGGAGATACATTTTACAAAAATATATTAAGCTCTATAAAAAGTAACCTTAGTTTAATAGATAACCAGCTTTTAACTATATATAATCACATAGCCTCTAATAACTTCCGCTTATCAGAGCCAAGCGTAAATAAAGAAGGTATTGAAGTTTTATTATCGAAAACAATTTTTGATATTTATTCTTATAAGGTTAAGAATGAACTTGGAGTCTCTATAGATTTTAGAAATGCCTGTGATATAATTATAGACTATATTATAAATAAAAATAATTGTGTATCCCCTCAAGACTATCATAAAACCTTTATAGATACATCTATAAGGCTAAATGAAATATTTAAGAATGAAATTTCCTTTAAAGAAAAAATATCTCTTGAAAAAAATATAACATTTAATTCTAGTTTTTCTAGTATTATTGGCAATAAATTAATAGAATGTATAAATAATGATTTTCATTGGAATCTATTTTTTAAAATACTTTTTGAAATTGAACCTTTAAATGATACTGGTGATTTTAAGAACTTTATAAACTATTTAGAAAATATTTTTTCTAATAGACCTATATACTTAAATTTATATCTTAAATTTTCGAAATCAGAAGTTAGCACTATAAAAACTGATTTATTAAATGTTGTATGTGCAAGTTTTTTAAATGTTAATTCAATTACATTTATATACAGGGATAAATTAAATGAAATATTTAATTCAATTGAAGATCATGTAAGCTTTATAACTGATAACGTAGATAGCTTTTTAGACTATGAAAATAATAAATATATCTATTGTAAATTTTTACATTTTAATATCTTGCTTATATTTAACAAAAAGATACAAGCTAAAGACTTAAATGAATTTATAGTGGCTCTTAGAGAATCAAATAGTAAAATCAAGGTTACCTCTAGAGGCTTTAGATATATATCTTCCTTAGATAAGAATTCATCTATATACTTATCAAACTTTATGAATTATATTTATATAAAATAAATTATTATAAAAGCCTCTAAAGTTTAAGTTTTCTTTTCTTAAATTTAGAGGCTTAAAATCAACCCATATTATTTTTTAAGTTTAGTTCCAAAAATCCCTTGTTCTATAAGTCCCTTTTTCATAAGCCCACCTAAAGCCATTTTAAAATAATTTTTAGATGTTTTAAATACTCTTTTTATATCATCTGGTGATGAATTATCATTATAAATCATTTCCCCACCATTTTCTTTTAAAAACTCTAAAATTTTCTCTCCTAAATCATCTCTCTCTTTAAGTTTATACTGTCTTAAAGAGAGACTAACTATTCCATCTTCATAAACTTTTTTTACTTTTCCTTTTATTATATCCCCAGGAATTATATTAGTAAAATATTCATTTTTTAATACCACTCCTCTATATTTATTGTTAATGGCAACTCTTAATGAACCATTAGTTTGATACCCATAAACTATTCCTTCTACTTCGTCCATTAAATTAACATTTTCCATTTCTTCTAGATACTTGTCAACATCTGTAGTTGCCGCAAGTCTCCCAGTTTTATCTAAATATAAATAAAGTAGATATTTTCTCCCCTCTTTAAGTTTATATTTTTGTTCTTTAAGAGGAACTAATACATCTCTTTCTAAACCAAAGTTTGCAAAGGCTCCAAAGTTAGTTATTTGAGTTATTTCTAAGCAAGCTATATCCCCCACAACAGCTAGGGGAGTTTTTAAAGTTGCAATTAATCTGTCCCTTGAATCCCTATATATAAATGCATTTACTGTATCTCCAACATTTATTTCTTTGCCATCTAAGCTACCGTTTGGAAGTAAAATATCATCTGAGGTTCTTTTGCTTCCCCTCTCTAAATAATATCCAAATTCAGCCTTTCTTACTACTTTGATTTCATTAAAATTACCTATATTTATCATTAATTCCCTCCATTATTTATATATATTCTTTAGATTCAGTTACATAATTTTCTGCTGATTTCTTTAAAGATAAAATTTCACTTTCTGTTAATTTTCTTATAATCCTTCCTGGATTCCCTAAAACCAACACTCCATCTGGTATTTCTTTATTTTGAGTTATTAATGTTTTAGCTCCTATTAATGTATTATTGCCTATTTTAACTCCATTTAATATAACAGAACCCATACCAATTAAAGAATTATTTCCTATACTACATCCATGAATTATAGAACTATGACCTATAGTTACGTTATCTCCAATAACTACAGAAAAATCTTTATCAACATGAATAACTGAATTATCCTGTACGTTACTTCTCTTTCCAACTGTTATATCTCCTAAATCACCTCTTAGTACTGCTCCAAACCAAATACTTGCATCCTCTTTAATATTAACATTACCTATTATTGTAGCATTCTCAGCTATGTATGCTTTATTACTTATTTTAGGTATAGCATCTTTAAAACTTTTAATCACAAAAAACACCTCTCTTAAAGTAATATAATTGTAACATATAATTTAACTTATTAATATTAAACTTCATAATCATTAATCAAAAATAAAAATAATATATATTTAATATTAATATATAGAGGTGATTTTTTGTCTGAAAAAGGAATATCTACTATATATAAAGAAAAAGACATAAATGCTTTAAATTTCTATTATGGTGTATCCTCGGATTGTTTAACTTCATTTAAGAAAGATGAACCCTTTGATATCTTAGATAAAATAAAATCCTTAGGATTAGATTTCGCCATAATAAGCTATGAAAATAAAAATTTAGATTTAAACCTAGAGTATAAAAATCCCACTTTATCAATTTGGAAATACTTAAATAAATATATAGCTAGATTCAATAAAAAAAATGAAAATTTTTTAATCCTTTTAGAATTTGAATCCTCAATTCCGTCCTTAGGAAAAGTAAGTGTTCTAAATACAAAATCTTTTTTTAAGGAAGCTGCCTTAGATTTTAGATATTTTGCAATATGGCTTTTACAAAATAAAAACTATCATATCTCAATAAACACCCTTGATAGATCAATGGAAACTTTTTTATATAAAGACTTTTTAAATGAAATTTCACCTAGCTTAGATATAAATGTTAGGAGCGATAAAAAAGTATATTCATCTAAAGAAAATAATTGCTTTTCTCTTTTAGATAATGGCTTTAAGGTAGGTATTATAGGACAAAAAAATTATAAATATCCACCATATACTAACTTTAGCAAACTCACTTGTGCTATTTGCCCAAAACTAGATTCTAAAAATTTAATTTTTGCTTTTAAAAATAAGCACACATTTTTTACTGAATCTAATACATTAAAACTTATATTTACTATTAATGATAACTTTATGGGTTCATCTATTTCTAAAAGTTCTGATTTAAACTTTTATATTTATTTATATGACAATAAACATAAGATAAATAAAATAGAAATCTTAAGTAATGGCGGGGTAAAGATTAAAGAGCTCGATAATATTAATTTAAATAAAATTCAATATATATTTAAAAAAGATTACTATATAAAAGAGACTTGGTATATTGTTAAAGTATTTTTAGACTCTAATTTAACTGCTATAAGTTCTCCTATATTTATTAAATAAAAAAAGGCTTCATAAATGAGGCCTCTTAAAACTAATTCTTTTTTTTAGCTCTGTTTGGTTTAGCTTTTGATCTTATTACTATTTTCTTTTCTTTTTTTATCTTAGGGTATCCATTTTTATTAACGTCTATAAACCAAAGAATGGATATTACACATATATACATTAGAACTATTTGTATAGCAAGGCTACCTATAGCATTAAAATCTGGAATAAAGAATGTAACTATAAATGATATTATTGCTGCAGCTAATATTATCCACTTATTTATACGAATTTTATTAAATACATATCTGCCTAATAAAGAAAAGGTTACAAATACAACAATAGCAAAAACTATAGCCCCTATTATGTAACCCAAAAAGCTTAAAATGTTTGACATCATTTTTCCTCCACAATTAATATTTTCCCTAATAATATATTAATTTAATTTCAATATATTTTCAATAATTTTTTAGAAATATGTACTTCCTTTCATTTACTTCAAAATATTAGAGTTTATTGAATAACAAATTTCTCATTTTATTTTATCTTTTCTAATATTTCTATAGAATTTTTATTATTTCTTTGATAAAATAATACATATGTTAGATTAAATGTCGAGAGGGTGATTTTATGGCTTTGCCAAACTTTCAACTACAGTTGGACGAGCTAGATCTTCAAATATTAGATTTACTTATTAATTATTGTAGGACTCATTATTTAGAAATCGCAAGAATATGTCACGTTTCAGGCGGGACTATTCATGTAAGAATGAAAAAGATGGAGGATTTAGGAATAATTAAAGGTACAAGAATTTTATTAGACCTTCCAAAACTTGGTTATGACGTTTTATGTTTTGTTGGTATTCACGTAGCTGGAACTAAATCTTATAATCATGTTTTTGAAGAACTATCTAAAATAAAAGAAGTTGTAGAGCTTCATTTAATAACAGGGGGATATTCTATTTTTGCTAAAGTTATATGCAAAAATATTTCAGACCTTCAAGATTTATTAATGAATAAAGTTAATACTATAGAAGGTATAAACAAAACTGATACTTTTATATCATTAACTCAACCTGTGGATAGAAACATCCAATTTTAAATATTTACACTTCAAAATAATAGTAGATAAATCTCTACTATTTTTTTATGCATAATTATATCGTTAGAGGACAAAATATTACTGCAAAGAAAAGAAAGGAAGTGTTAATATGAAAGCACTAAATATTATTACTCTTTTACTTGTTATTATAGGGGCAATAAATTGGGGTCTTATAGGATTTTTTCAATTTAATCTAATCGATGCTCTATTTGGAGTTGGATCTGGGTTCTCTAGAGTAATATATGCAATAGTTGGAATCTGCGGTCTATATGCAATATCCTTCTTTGCAAAAGATAGACTTACAAATACTGATTAAACTTAATTTAAATGAACTCACTAAAAATTTAGTGAGTTTATCTTACTATAAAATTATAATCTATCTATTACTTTAAATAGCTCTAAAGCGGCTTTTCTTGGCCCTTCTTTCTCTAGCCCATCTAATGCTAAGCATGTTTTTATTTCTCCTACCATTATATTATTTTCAAATGCTATCTTAAAGTATTTTTCTATTAATATCTCCATATTCTCTTTTCTTTGAGCTGGTCCAAAGGGATTTGCAAAATATGATTTTACAAGGCCTGATTCTGTTGTTGTTCCTTTAGCCATTCTTGCTCCTTCCTTAAAAGTATCCATAGCTTCTTTATAATCTTCAAAGTATGATATACTTTTTTCTTTATTATTTACTTTAGAATGGTTATTTGCATATAAAAGAATATCTACTTTATACCCTTTTGTAATTTCCTCATAAGTTGCAACAGGCATTACAAGCCTTGCATTAGTTTTATCAGGATTCATAAATATGCTTCTATCTATTTCCTTAAATGCATATCCTTGATCTAAATCATCAAGCCTAACAAAAGCTCCAATTTCCGTTCCATAACCTAAAATATTATTATTTTTATCTAATTTCAAAACCCCCATGTCATCAAAAACTATTGTCATATCACTTATATGTTCTTCCGCTAAAGACCTAAAGGCTTCTAAGCTTTCTGATTTTCCAGCTCCACTATCCCCCACTATAACTAAATTAGCTTCTTTTCCATCTTTTAATATAACTTTAACCATAGCTCCATGAATAGGCAAATATTCATTTTTGATCATTATTAAATTGTGTAGTGTTAATATCATTTTTTTCATATAACCAAAGTAATCCATATCCTCGCAGTAATTTATATATCCTACCATTACATTATTCTTTTTATCTTCATAAAAGTGAGTTTTTAGCTCTAAGCTATCCTCTTTAGCACCAAATACATATATAATGTCTGGCTTTCTTCCTCTATATTCCTCTCTTCTAGCAAGCTCAAATAAATTACAAAGACTTATCCCATGGCTTAAAAAATCTCTATGAAAGTATACATAGGCTATAAGGTCTCCAACTTTCGCAGGATAACAAAACCAGTTATCTTTATTTAATGATAAATCTTTTAAAGGGTTATAGAATATCTCCTGAAAAATTCCATCTCTTTTATTTTTCTTAGGATATGTTATAAAAGGCGCTTCTAAAGATATACTATCAATAAAACAAATATCTTCTAATATTTCATAATTTTTAGGAATAGGCCATATGACATTACTAAGCATTAAACAAGCATTTCCGCCAGCTGTTACTTGTCTATAAACATTAGGTGTTTCACCTAAAAGATTCTTTTCAATTCTTCTATAAAATTTCAAAATAAGTTTTGAGAACTCTTCATTAGCTTCATTAAAACTAACAGCTGTTATTCCATCTTGTATTTTATTGTTGTGTATTAAAGTATACCTTTCTAACTTTCTCCAAAATGAATATATATCTTCTATAACTTTTAGAAATAACTTATTATCTTCTAAAAGCTCTTTAAAGCTTTCATTATAGCTTATAACCTCATCTATATGCATCATAGTAAGAAGTTTAAATACACTAGTTATATTTCCTGTTATATAAGCTATATCATCACTTTTTAATGAACTTTCTAAAAATTTAAAACTATTAGTATTCCTATGTTTAGATTTTTTTAAATATACCTCTATCAAATTTTTAAATCCATAGCTATCTAATATAGTTTCAAAACTATTACAATATTTTTTAGTAAAATCAATAGTAACCTTATCATTATTTAAACAAAATTCATTTTTCATACAATCATCCTTTTTATAAAATTATAAGTTTAAATTTAATAGTATTAGTTAATAATTACTTACTAGTAGCCTACCCATAACATTTAATACTTCAAAAACTTTTTTAATTTATATGGAGTAAACTTTTAATTTATTACAGAGCATATTTTTTGCTAGGAGATGATTTTATTAAGAAAAAAAATTTTTTTATTATTGTTTTTATTCTTGCATTTATTACTTTCTCTATTTTTATAAAGCCAAATTCAAAAAATACTAGTACCTATAATAATGATTTCAAAGTTCATTATATAGATGTAGGACAAGGAGATTCTTCTCTTATACAAGTTAATAATAAAAATATTTTAATAGATGCTGGTCCTTATGAATCTAAGGATTATTTAATAAACTACTTAAAAAATCTAAATATAAAAACCTTAGATTATGTTATAGCAACTCACCCCCATGAAGATCATATAGGCTCAATGAATAGCATAATTAAAACATTTAATATTAATAATTTTTTAGCACCTAAAGTTTATCATAATACAGAAAGCTTTTTATCTATGGTTAACGAGTTAAACAAAAAATCACTAAAGATAAATATTATAAAGAAAGGCACAGATGATTTTATAGACCTTGGAAATAATACTAAAGTCTATGTTTTTTCTCCAATTAAAGATACATATGATAATTTAAACAATTATTCACCAATTATTAAAATAGTCTATGGCAACACATCTTTTTTATTTACCGGTGACGCTGAAGAAGATTTAGAAAAAGAGGTTTTAATCACTAATTCTAATCTTTCCTCTAATGTTCTTAAAATAGCACATCATGGAAGTTCTACATCAACAACAGAAAATTTCTTATCCGCAGTATCTCCTAATATCTCTGTAATATCTGTTGGCATAAATAATAGTTATAAGCATCCAAGTATCAAAACATTAAACCTTTTAGAAAAGTATAATATAAAATATTACAGAACTGATGAAGATGGTACAATTATTATTAAATCTGATGGAAATAATCTTTATGTTGAATAAAAATTATAAAAATAAAAAAGATTACACTAAAATTTAGGGGTAATGTATAATTGATTGTGTAAACCTAAATATGGATATAATTCAAATATATT
>CAUWNL010000076.1:0-13258 GCA_963559995.1 uncultured Sarcina sp. | reverse complement strand
GGGATATCTACTACAAGAAATGCAATAAAGCTTTTAGAGTTTATAGGTTATGATAAAGACATAGTAGAAAATGCTTATATTAGAGCAAAAGATATAGATAAAGAGTAAAGTTAGGTAATGAATAAAAATTAAATCTTAAGTATGAAAGAAGATGAATAACATGAAGTGCTATTGGTGTGGTCAAAAAATATCAGAAGATAATACATGTAGTGATGAATGTAGAGGAAAGTTAACAAAATATAAAGAGAGAGTAGAAAAAAATAAGATTAAGTTTGCAATTCTTTTATTAGGATATTTTATAATATACATGGTTTTATTATTAATGGAAGCAGGAAGTGCTAGGTTCCCTTATACCTCCTTTAGTTGGTTATTTGGAGTTTTAGGAATTATATTAGTTATATTTCCTTTTGTAACACCTCAAACTATAAAGTTAATAGGGGTAAGAAAATCAGTTATTTTTATTAGAATAATAGGAATTTGTCTTATAATAGTAGGATTGATAATGCTTATATTTAAATAAAAGTAAAGGAGCACAAAATTATCATATCATTAAACTTTATAGTAAAAATAAAAAAGTCCCTAAGTTTTTTACTTAGGGGTTTTTGCTATTTAAAATAAAATATGTGCAATAAGTGCTATTATAGGTAGAGTTATTAATGTTCTCATTAAAAATATTATAAATAAATCTTTAAGTTTTAAAGGTATTTTTGAACCTAAAATTACACTTCCAACTTCTGAAAGATATATAAGCTGAGTTACTGAAACACAAGCTATTATAAATCTTGTCATATCTGATGTTATTTTAGTTGCCATAACTGATGGTAAAAACATATCAGCAAAGCCAACTATAACAGTTTGAGAAGCAGCTTGTGCTTCTGGTATTTGTAAAAGGCTAAGAAGTGGAATAAAAGGTGCTCCAAGCCACTGAAATATTGGAGTATATTCTGCAAGGGCTAAAGCTATAGTTCCCATTGCCATAACTATTGGCAAGACACCAACCCACATATCTAAAACATTTAAGATTCCTTCTTTAAAGAAAGCCTTAGTTCCTTCTTGGGTAGAAGCTTTTTTTACGGCTAAATCAAGACCAAAAGTAAATGGTGTGTAACCATGAGGAACTTTTTCAGTATTTTTAGGTTTTACTCCATTATGATATTTGTTAGGAATATTTTTAAGTGGCCATATTCTAGGTAAGATTATAGCAGCTATTATTCCTGCAATCATAACTGTTAAATAAAATGGTATAAACATATGGCTAAGACCGACTTGAGATATTATAACAAAGCTAAATGTAATTGAAACAACAGAAAAAGTTGTGCTAATTATAGAAGCTTCTCTTTGAGAATAGAAACCTTCTTCATATTGTTTAGAAGTTAATAGTACTCCGATTGTTCCATCACCAAGCCAAGATGTTATGCAGTCAACAGAAGATCTCCCAGGAAGCTTAAATAATGGTCTCATTATTTTTGTAAGAATAGAGCCACAAAATTCTAAAAGGCCAAAGTTTAATAGTAGTGGCAAAAATAATCCTGCAAAGAAGAACACTACAAATAAAGTAGGTAAAAGTCCTGTAAGTATGAATGCTCCTGTATCTTCTGAAGATACAAAGCTTGGTCCAATATTTAAATAAGACATTAAAATAAATAAAGCACCTAATATTCTTCCAAAGAACCAGATAGGTTTTATATCAAAAAGTGTTTTAAACACTTTATTATTAATCATAAATTTTGGTCTTGCTATTTTATAAATTGCAGTTATTGTAGCAACTAAAGTAATTAAAAATGTAAGGACAAGTGGTAAAATATCTTGAAACAATTCTTGCACAATATTTGAAAAAACTGCAATTGGTATTGAAAGTTCCCCACTATAATAAATAGGAACCATAAATAATGTAATTCCTATAATAGAAGGGATTATAAATTTTAATAAATCTTTGTTATTATAATTTTGTTTTTTTGTCATCTCCTTAACCAACATGATTTTTCCCCCTTTATGGTGTATAAATATAAGTATAATTTAATAATACCTGTAAATTATACAAGTATTAGTATATAAAATCAATACTTTCTCAAATAAAATTTTCTTATTAATAATATTTATGTATAAATATACAAAAAATAACTTAAATTATAATTTATTTAGAATAAAAACTTTTAAAATAATTATTTTTAATGAAAAGGTAACTTATGTTACGGAAATTAGGTGTGAATATGTCTATAATAAGAGTTGTTAAGAGCAATAAACAAAAGATAAAACTTAAGAAAGATAATTATTTATAAGCTATATAAGAATTGAAAAAAGAGTTAAATATTATTTTTAAATCGTAACTTTAGTTACGGAAATATAATCTTAAAAGGCTTATAATAAAAATTGTCAACAGAAATAAAAGATAAAGATTAATTATAATTTATAAATACATAAAACAAAAGACAAGATTAAAAGAGTTTAGTAAATAAAGAAATTAGATTGTAAGATCTAAATTATAAAAAAGGAGTGTAAAAATTATGAGTATGTTTTGTTATCAATGTCAAGAAACAGCAGGATGTAAGGGATGTACAGTAAGAGGAGTTTGTGGAAAATCTGAAGATTTAGCAAAATTACAAGATTTATTAGTATACATAGTAAGAGGAATATCAGCAGTTAGCACAAAAGCTAGAGAAGTTGGAGTTATAGACAAAGAGGTTGACAACTTTGTAGTTGAATCATTATTTGCTACTATAACTAATGCAAACTTTGATGAAAGTGTATTTGTTTCAAGAGCAAAAGAAGGACTAGCTTTAAGAGAAGCTTTAAAAGTTAAAGCTAAAAATGCAGGAGCAGATTTAACTAATTTACCAGAAGCTGCAATGTGGACAGGCGAAACAGAAGAAGCTTTAAATGCTAAAGCTAGCACTGTTGGAGTTTTAGCTACAGAAAATGAAGATATAAGAAGCTTAAGAGAACTTATAACTTATGGAGCAAAAGGTCTTTGTGCTTACTTAAAACATGCAAAAGCATTAAACTATGATGATGATGAAATTCATGGATTTATGCATAAAGCATTAGCTAAAACTTTAGAAGATTTATCAGTAGATGAATTAGTTGCATTAACTTTATCAATGGGTGAATACGGAGTTAAAGGTATGGCTCTTTTAGATAAAGCTAACACTGAAAGCTACGGAAATCCTGAAATAACTAAAGTTAACATAGGTGTTAGAAATAACCCTGGTATATTAATAAGTGGACATGACTTAAAAGACATGGAACAATTATTAGAACAAACTGAAGGAACTGGAGTAGATGTTTATACTCACAGTGAAATGCTTCCAGCTAACTATTACCCAGCGTTTAAGAAATACAGCCACTTTGTAGGTAACTACGGAAATGCATGGTGGAAACAAACTACTGAATTTGAAAGCTTTAATGGACCAATACTTATGACTACAAACTGTTTAGTACCACCTAAGGATAGCTATAAAGATAGAGTTTATACAACTGGTATTGTAGGATTTGAAGGATTAAAACACATAGATAAGAACGAAAAGGGAGAAAAAGATTTCTCTATAATAATAGAACATGCTAAAAAATGTGCTGCTCCTACTGAAATAGAAAGAGGAGAAATAGTCGGAGGATTTGCTCATAACCAAGTTATAGCTTTAGCTGATAAAGTTGTTGAAGCTGTTAAAACAGGGGCAATCAAAAACTTCTTCGTTATGGCAGGATGTGATGGTAGAGCAAAATCAAGAAACTACTATACTGAATTTGCTGAAAAATTACCAAAAGATGCAGTTATATTAACAGCGGGATGTGCTAAATACAAATATAACAAATTAAACTTAGGTGATATAAATGGAATTCCAAGAGTTCTAGATGCAGGACAATGTAATGACTCATACTCATTAGTTGTAATAGCTTTAAAACTTGCAGAAGCATTTGGCTTAGACAGCATAAATGATCTACCACTTCACTACAACATAGCATGGTATGAACAAAAAGCTGTAATAGTATTATTAGCTCTATTACATTTAGGAGTTAAGAACATTCACTTAGGACCAACACTTCCAGCATTCCTATCACCAAACGTTACTAAAGTATTAGTAGACAACTTTGGAATAGGTGGAATCACTAACGTAGATGACGATTTAAAAATGTTCTTAGGTGAATAATTATAATTTAAATATTGAGTAAAGTTTTAAGAGATATTTATATAACATGTTCAAATAAACAGATAATTATAAAATATTAACAATAAATAAATTAAAATGTATTATAATAACTTTAAAAGGTGTAGCTTAGTTTCTAGGTTACACCTTTTTAATGTATAAATATATTTATAAAATAATTTTTTATTCTAGTTTCATATATTATGCTCTAGGATTACTTGTTGCATTTCCACTTGTTGCACCAGCATTTGTTGTAGGTGTAGAATTGAATCTTACATCTTTTGCTAAGATAAGGCTTAAATTACTGTTTAGTGTAGAAATAAAAGCTATTAATGTTAGAAGTTGACTTCTTGTAAGGTTAGCTGATGTAGAATAAGCTATTGTAGTAGCTAAAATGCTTAGTTCTACATCATTTAGATCATAAATGGTCATATATATACCTACCAAAATTAATATTTTTATTAAAATTAACTTTTGTATAAGTTATTATAATTTTATGGAAAGTACTTATAATTTATGATACTTTTTAAATATCATTATTAACTTTCACAAAATCTTTGAAATACTCAATTTAAGAAGAGGCTTGTTAATAATTTTTAAATATAGCTAAATAAAGCTATGAGTTAGAATATATAGGAGAATTTTATGAAAGAAACAGTTTTAATTACAGGGGCTACTAGTGGAATTGGATATGAGTTTTCTAAAATATTTTATGAAAAGGGATATGACTTAATTTTACTTGGTAGAAACGAAGAAGTTTTAAAAAATATGAAATTATCTATGGATGAAAAAGGGGTTATAACCTATTCCTGTGATTTATCTAAATTAGAAAATATGAAAAAGTTTTGTGAGTTTATGGATAAAAATAATATACAAATAGATATTCTAATTAACAATGCAGGTGTTGGTTTTAATGGATATTTTAATGATATAGATTGGGAAAAGCACGAAAATATCATAAATACAAACATAGTGGCTTTAACTTTTTTAACTAAAGCAGTTACAGATAGAATGAAAAAAAGAAGAAAAGGAAGGGTTTTAAATGTAGCTTCTACAGGTTCTTATGAGCCTGGTCCTTTAATAAATGTTTATTATGCAAGTAAGGCTTATGTTTTATCTTTTTCACAAGGTTTAAGACAAGAACTTAAAGATTTTGGAGTAACAGTTACAGCTCTTTGCCCAGGGGCAACTAAAACTAATTTTTCAAAAAGGGCTGGAAAAGGTGACTTAGATGTTGCTATGAGTGCAAAAAGGGTAGCAGAAGAAGGATACAGGGCACTTATGAAAAATAAAGGAGTTTGCATACCTGGAAATATGAATAAACTTTTAGTTTTAGGATGCAAAATAATGCCTTCATCAATAAGTGCTAAGATAGTAAAAAATATTCAGGGAAAAGCTATGAAGAATAAAGCATAATAAAAACATTAAATCCTCAAAATATGTTTGTATTCTAAGTTATATTTTAAGTTATTGTTTATTTTAGAGAAGTATAAGAGTTAGTTTAATTAAAAAAATAATCTTTTAGTTTTATCTAAAATCAATATATTTAAAAATATAGCTTATATTTTAAATATATTTTGGAGGTATTTTATGAGCATAGATAAAAATTTCCCTAAAAGTTTTCCAAAGCAACATCAGGATAAACAACCAGGTATGGAGGAGAAAATGAATCCACAACCTGTTTATGATGCACCTGAGTATCATAATGATGGGAAAAGATTAAAAGAAAAAGTTGCAGTGATAACTGGTGGAGATAGTGGAATTGGAAGAGCAGTTTCTTTAGCTTTCGCTAGAGAAGGAGCCAAGGTTTGTATTATATATAAAGATGAACATGAAGATGCTAATAAAACTAAAGAACTAGTTGATAAAGAAGGTGGAGATTGTCTTTTAATAAGCGGAGATATTGGCTCTGAAGATTTTTGTAACAACAGTATAAAGCAAGCTATGGATAAGTATAAAAAAATAGATATACTTGTAAACAATGCAGCGGAGCAACACCCTGTTAATACTTTAGAAGAGTTAACAAAAGAGCAATGGGAGAGAACATTTAAAACAAATCTTTTTGGGCCTTTTTATTTAACAAAAGCAACTCTTCCACATTTAAAAGAAGGTGCATCAATTATAAATACAGTATCTATAGTAGCATATAAAGGACATGAACAGCTTATAGATTATGCAACTACAAAGGGTGGACTTGTAGCTTTTACTAGATCTTTAGCTAAAAGTTTAGCATGCAAAGGGATAAGAGTAAATGGTGTTGCACCAGGACCTATATGGACACCACTTATACCAGCTTCCTTTGATGAAAAGCAAGTTTCAGAGTTTGGTTCTACTAATCCTATGGGAAGAGCAGGGCAACCAGTTGAACTTGCAGAAGCTTATATGTTTTTAGCATCTCAAGGTGCTTCCTATATAACAGGGGAAGTAATTCATGTAAATGGTGGAGATATGGTAGAAACATAAAATAGATATATTGCTTTAAAAAATTATTGGTAATATATAGTTGATTTAAAGAGGCTTACAAGTTAACTTGATATTAAAAAGCTTTTATTGTGTTTTTATAAAATTATTAAAACTAAGAGTTAATAAGTCATTGTTTAGAGTAAAATTTAAACAATGGCTTAATTTTTTTATTTTATAATAGATAATATTATTTTTTGTGATATGATTTATATATTATAAATCATGGCGTATACTTAGGTAAGTTATAAAATAAAAGATAATTAAATTATATTAATAGCCACTAATTTTAATAAATAACTAGTATTTTATTATTTACTTAAAAGAATTAAGTTAGGAATCATCAATGTTTGGATAGGTTCAGTTTTAGAAATTTAGATATTTTGCCAAAAGAATATTAAAAATTTGTTATAAAATTAGTATTTAGTAAAAATACAATAAGGACTTTAACACAGTTTATTAAGAAAATTTTTAAATATATAGATTAAAATTTTAGCAATTGTTCTAAAATTATAGATACATAGAGAAAGGTTTGATTTAAAGTGAGAGAAAAAATTAAAGAAGGAAAAAGAATAGTTATAAAGGTTGGAACATCAACTTTAACATATGATAATGGAGCTATAAACTTTAGTAGAATAGAAAAGTTATCTATGGTAATTTCTGATTTATGTAACATGGGAAAGGAAGTTGTACTAGTTTCATCAGGTGCAGTTGGAATTGGTTGTGGAAAACTTAGACTTACTAAAAAACCTGAAACTACAAAGGAAAAACAAGCAGCAGCAGCTGTTGGACAATGTGAACTTATGCACATATATAGTAAATTCTTTGCAGAATATGGTCATGTAGTTGCTCAAATTTTATTAACAGGAATTGTTTTAGATAATAATGAAATGAAAGAAAATGTTTGTGCAACTTTTGAAACATTAATAAATCAAGGGGTTGTACCTATTGTTAATGAAAATGATGCTATATCAAGTTATGAAATGGAAAACTTAAAGAACTTTGGTGATAATGATACTTTATCAGCTATAGTTTCAAAACTTGTTAATGCAGATACTTTAATAATATTATCTGATATTGATGGATTCTATGATAAAGATCCAAGAAACAATCCAGATAGTAAAATGATAAAAGAAATTCATGAAATAACAAAAGATATAGAGGATTTTGCAGGTGGTGCTGGAACTAATAGAGGAACAGGTGGAATGAAAACTAAGATTTCAGCAGCTAAAATTGCAACAAATAGTGGAACAAATATGGTTTTAGCAAATGGAGAAAAACCTGAAATATTACTAGATATAATAAATGGAGAAGAAATAGGAACTGTTTTTGTAGGTAAAAAGGAGGTTTAATTTATGAATGAATTAGAATTAAAAGGACAAAAAGCTAAAAAAGCATCTTATTTTTTAGCTAGCCTTTCAAGTGAAGAAAAGGATAATGCCCTTAAAAATATAAGTAAAAGGTTAGTTGAAAGAAGTGAAGAGATTATAAGAGCAAATAGTTTAGATATATATAATGCCATGGAAAAAGGCACATCTAAAACTATGCTAGATAGATTAAGTTTAGATAAAGGCAGAATAGAAGCTATTGCCCAAGGTGTTTTAGATATAGTTTCTTTAAAGGACCCAGTAGGTGAAGTAACATCAATGTTTAAAAGACCAAATGGTTTAAAAATAGGTGTTCAAAAAGTTCCACTTGGAGTTATAGGGATTATATATGAAGCAAGACCAAATGTAACTGTAGATGCAGCAGCCCTTTGCTTAAAATCAGGAAATGCAGTTATTTTAAGAGGTGGAAAAGAAGCAATAAATTCAAATCTTAAAATAGTTGAAATAATGAATGAAGCTTTAAAAGAATGTAATTTCGAAGATGGTGCAGTAAGCATTTTAGAAGATACATCAAGGGAAATAGCTAAAGAATTTATGAGACTTAATAAGTATTTAGATGTTTTAATTCCAAGAGGTGGAGCAGGACTTATTAGAAGTGTTGTTGAAAATGCAACAGTTCCAGTAATAGAAACAGGAACAGGAAATTGTCACATTTATATAGATGAAGAATGTGACATGGAAATGGGAAAAGATATAATTGTAAATGCAAAAACATCAAGACCATCAGTTTGTAATGCAGCAGAAAGTCTTTTAGTTCATGAAAATGTAGCTGAAAAGTTTTTACCACTTGCTATAAAGGCACTTAAAGAAAAGGGCGTTGAAATAAGAGCTTGCGAAAAAACAAGAGAAATATTAAAAGACAATGATATTAAAGAAGCAACGGAAGAGGATTACGCAACAGAGTTTTTAGATTATATTTTATCTGTTAAGGTTGTTAAAGATATAGATGAGGCAATAGAACATATAAATAAATATGGAACTAAACATTCAGAAGCTATAGTTACAACTAACTATTTTAATTCAGAAAAATTCTTACAAAGAGTAGATGCAGCAGCAGTTTATGTTAATGCTTCAACTAGATTTACAGATGGTGGAGAGTTTGGCTTTGGAGCTGAAATTGGAATAAGTACACAAAAGCTTCATGCAAGAGGGCCTATGGGGCTTAAAGAACTTACAACTAATAAATATATAATCTACGGAAAGGGTCAAATAAGATAAAGTTTTAATATTAACTTGTTTATTATCCTGAATAAAATAAATTTTTAATCTTTAAAAATAAAACTCTCTGATACTAGCTTTATCAGAGAGTTTTTTTATATGAGAAGATTAATTACATTTTAAATTACATTGCAGAAGCAAATATTTGAATAACTTCTTCTTTGCTTCCTTGTACTGGGTTTGTAAGAGAACATACATCTTTTAAAGCATTAGTAGCTAAAGTATCAAAATCTTCTTCTTTAACGCCTATTTCTTTTAAGCCAGATGGTATTCCAACTGCTTTAGATAATTTCTTTATAAGTTCAACACAAAGATTAGCAGCATCTTGAGTTGTTAATCCTTCAACATTACCACCCATTAATACAGCAGCTTTAGCAAGTTTTTCTGCAGCCATTGGATTTTTTGCGTTATATGATTGAACATGTGGAAGCAATATTGCATTACATACTCCGTGAGGTAAGTTATAGAATCCACCTAATTGATGAGCCATTGCATGAACATATCCAAGAGATGCATTGTTAAATGCCATTCCTCCTAAATATTCAGCATAAGCCATCATATCTCTAGCTTCTAAATCTTTTCCGTTTTCAACTGCTCTTAATAAGTAGTCACTAACAAGTTTAATTGATTTTTCAGCGCAAGCATCTGTTATTGGGTTAGCTATTGTAGAAACATAAGCTTCTATTGAGTGAGTTAAAGCATCCATACCAGTTGCTGCTGTTAATCCCTTTGGCATTCCTACCATTAATTTAGGATCATTAACTGCTATAATTGGAGTTAAGTGTTTGTCAACTATAGACATTTTAACGTGTCTATCAGTATCTGTAATTATAGCGAATAAAGTCATTTCACTACCAGTACCAGCAGTTGTGTTTATGCTTATTAAAGGTAATTGAGGTTTCTTAGCCTTGTCAGCTCCTTCATAATCTTGGATTTTTCCACCATTAGTTGCAACTAATGCGATACCTTTAGCACAGTCATGAGAAGAACCTCCACCTAAAGAGATAACAAAGTCGCAGTCGTTTGCTTTTAATATTTCTAAACCATCATTAACATTTTTTACAGTTGGATTTGCTTGAACTCCATCATAAAATGCGTAAGCAACATTTACAGAATCTAATATGTTAGTAACTTGAGTTGCTGTACCTATTTCTCTTAATACTGTATCTGTAACGATTAAAGCCTTTTTAAAACCTAATTTTTTAATTTCGTTACCAGCATCTTCTAAACAATTTTCTCCGATTAAACTCATTAAAGGCATGTAAAATTTGTAAGCCATTATATTCCTGTTACTCAAATTTATAAAACTTTACGTTTATAAATTGATAACAGTTCACCTCCCTTTATTTTTAAATTAATATTTTAGTTGTTTATTATATGGTGTGTTTTATTAGTTTAATTTAGTTAGGATATATTTGGTTAGTATTACATTAAAAACAAAAAAATTATTTAATTTATCTTAACTTAGTTAAAAATTTAATTAATGGTTGAAAAACTAATCTATATAAACTATTATCAATTATATAATAAATAATTTCTAGCTTATTTTTCAGAAAAATAGTCGATTTTTTTATAAAACTAAAAATTAATGTTTGGGTGTGGTATAATTGAAATTTTTTGGTGAAAATTTAGAATGTGTAAACCAATTAGAGACAGAATTTTTAAAAATTTTTTATTATGATTTTAAAAAATATTATAAAAATACATATAGAACTTATGAAAATATTAAATTGTGTACTATATTATCAGGGGAAGAAAACATAAAAATTAACAATAAAAGTTATAAGTATGATAAAAATCAGATAATATTACTTTTACCTTATTCCAAAGTGGAAATAGAGGTATCAAAACCTACAAAGGTTTTAGTAATAGAAATAAGCGATAGGCTTGTAGAATTTGTTAAGGAAAAAATAAATTTAAATTTTATGGATAATTTCAATGTTAAGCATAGTGAACTGCTATTAAAGAAAGATAATGTTGAATTTAATGAAAGTTTAAAAAAGATTTTAGATATTTCTTTTAGAAATGACAAGGACAAGTTGTTTTTAATAGATTTATATTCTCAAGAACTTGTCTATAGTATGTTACATATGAAGGAAGTAAGTTTGATACTAAACAATAATTTTAACAATCCTATAAATAAATCTATAAGGATTATGGAAGATAATATATTAGAAAAGATAACTATAACAGATATTGCAGAGAAACTTAATATGTCTGTATCAAACTTTTCATCAAAGTTTAAAGAAGTAATTGGTGTAAGCCCTAACATCTATTTGAGAAGATTGAAATTGGATAAAGCAAAAGACATGTTGAGATTTAAAAGTGTTACAGAGGTGTCTTATGATTTAGGATACTATAATATATCTTATTTTATAACTTTATTTAAAGGAGTTTATGGCGTAACTCCAAAAAAATATCTTTCAAGTAATCATAAATTAGAAAATATTATTTAGGTATAAAGGTTAGAATGATTCTTATATTTATTAAGAATTAACAATTTAAAATATAATCTAATACTTAAAAAGTAAAAAATAAAAAGGGTAATTACCCTTTTTATTTTTTTACTATACATTTAACTTTGTCTTTGGTCTTAAAAGATACATCATAAGTAAAGAAATTAGAGTTAAAGCTATAAATATAACAAATCCAGTTGCATATCCACTAAGATTTCCACCTGAAATAAATAGTGTAAGTGCAAGAGGTACAAAGAAACCACCAAGTCCACCAAGTCCTCCAACCCATCCAGATGCACCACCCATTGCTTCTGGAACTGCATTTGGAACCATTTTAAATACTGCGGCATTAGCTATACCCATTCCGATAGCTAAGATGATTATTCCAACTAATGCTAAAGGAAGAGAGAATGCAAATGTCATTATTATAGAACCTATAAGTGTTACTATTAATGATAATAAGCATACTTTTTCTCCAGAGAACTTATCTGATAATTTACCACCATAAACTCTAATTAATGATGCTAAGATTGAGAATATAGCAGTAAATATAGCTGCTGTTGTTAATTTAACATGGAAAAATGTTTCAAAGTATTCTGGGAACCAAGCTGTTAATGCTAGGAATCCACCAAATGTTGTAAAATATATCATAGTAAGAGCCCATGTTTTCCATGACTTACCTGATATAGCTAAACTTTGAGTTACTTTAACTCTAGGAAATAATTCTTGGCCATAGTGTTTTTCAGCATAGTCAATGGCTTCTTCTTTTTTAAAGCCTTTCTTTAAAAGTTGGAAATACCAAGCATTTTCAGCAATTAGGAAATAAAGAATAGTTCCAACAATTACAAATATTAACCAAGCTAAGTATGTACCAGATAAGCTAAGTGCAGCTAGTAAAAATGGAACAACTACAGTAAGTATTCCAGGCCCTAAGTTACCGATACCACCGTAAATTCCAAGGGCAATTCCTTGTTTACTTTTTGGGAACCAGTATGAGGTCTGAGATATTCCTACAGAGAATGTAGCAAGACCACAACCTGCAACTAGTGAGAAAATTAACACAAGAATATAATTATTTGCTAAATCTTGTCTAAAGAATGTTATAAGTATATATAATCCAAACATTCCTAATATGTACAGTAGCAAAAGAACAAATAATGGTTTTTTACCACCTGTTGTATCAACCCAAGCTGAAAAAGGGATTCTAAGTAAAGAACCTGATAACGAAGGTGCTGCAACAAGTAGAGAGATTAACATAGGATTTAAATGAACAAAGATTTCTTTAAAAATAGTAGCAGTAGGTCCAAAAAGAGATACTACCGTACATCCTATGAAAAAACCTAAAGTTGGCCCAATTAGTCCCCTAGTTGGGTTACCTTTTAATTTTAGATTTTCCATATATTTTCCTCCAATCAAAGTTAGAATTAGTATTTCAAACAAAAGTTGTTTAAACTTTAACAAACTTTTGTGTAAATAGGCATTCCAATAACAAAGTACAAAAAAAAATATGTAAGCATGAATTTTATGTAATATTTTTTATCTAATAGTTTAAAATATTAATAGAACTATTAAAAAAAAATTGTGCAATAATAAA
>CAUWNL010000075.1:0-13576 GCA_963559995.1 uncultured Sarcina sp. | reverse complement strand
TTGCTGGTTTACTTAAATTATCTGTTTAATTTTCAAAGACCATTATTTTTCTTTTCTTATGTCACCCTCAAGCGACTTACTTAGTTTATCATTTCTAATAAACTTTGTCAACAACTTTTTATATTTAAAACATATTTTAAATCCTTAAGTTGTTTTTCTTTGTTGTCGCTGTTGCTATTAGCGACGAGATTTATCTTACCATATATTATAATAGCTAAACACCTATTTTTCTCTTTTAGTTAGTGTTTATCCCTTAATTACTTCTATTTTCTTTATTTATCTTTATATTATATAGATAGATACACTTGGATATGTTTATACTGATTTTTTATATTAATTAATCATAATTAGATATAACTATATTTTTTTATTATAATAAATATAGTTATAAACTTTTAAGATACATTTATATTTAGCTACAATTAATACTATATGAAATTAAATAATTATCTTCTAAACCTTGTATACTAATAAAGTATTAAATATATAAGTAAAATAACAACCATACTAAAACACAAATACAAAAGGAGTCTAATTAATTATGAGCGTAATATTCAAAAATGATTGGAATGAAATATTAAAAGATGAATTTAAAAAGGACTATTATCTTAAACTAAGACAATTTCTTATAAATGAATATAAGACTAAAACTATTTATCCTGATATGCATGATATATTTAATGCACTTCACTATACACCTTATGGTAAAGTTAAAGTTGTAATCTTAGGTCAAGATCCATATCATGGTCCTAACCAAGCCCATGGGCTTAGCTTTTCTGTTAAACCAGAAGTTCAAACTCCTCCATCACTAAAAAATATTTTTAAAGAACTTAAGGATGACCTAGGTTGTTTTATCCCTAATAATGGCTTTCTAGAAAAATGGGCTATGCAAGGTATTTTATTATTAAATACTGTTTTAACTGTAAGGGCACATCAAGCAAACTCACATAAAGGAATTGGTTGGGAGATATTTACTGATAAAATAATTAAATCTTTAAATGAAAGAAATGAACCAATTGTATTTATTCTTTGGGGAAGTAATGCCATAAAAAAACAAGAACTTATAACTAACCCAAATCATCTTATAATAAAAGCTCCACATCCTAGTCCACTTTCTGCCCACAGAGGTTTTTTTGGTTCCAAGCCTTTTTCTAAAGTAAATAAGTTTTTAAGTTCTATAAATGAAAAACCAATAGACTGGCAAATACTAAACATATAAAAAAGAGGATATCCTAATAAAAATAAATCTTAAATATTATACAAATCAATATAAAACATTTAAGCTTTAGGATATCCTTACTTCTCTCTTTCCTCTTCAGTTATGTTATCTATACTTTCTAAATTCTTAGTGCTACTATCATTAAAACTCCCTTTAGATTGCAATTCATTTAAATTAAGATTTATAAAGAACAGTTTTACATGCTCTTCGTTTAATATTTCTAGTATACTTATGTTTACATCTTGTTTTAAATTCTCATATTCAACATATCCCATCATTTCAGTATAAAAATAAATAAAAATTCCAAATCCATAATTAGATAATTCATTAAAGCTTACTATTATCATATCTTTCTTTATTTTATCCCTATTTTTAAGGAACTCCTCTATTCTATGTACACATATCTTTATTTTTTCCATTGAAGTATCATAACTTAGTGTAAACTTAAAATGTATACGCCTGCTATTTCTTTTAGTCCAATTTATAATATTATTATTTGCTAGTTTTGAATTTGGAACAGTAACTATAGCTTCGGCAAATGTTCTTATTTTTGTACTTCTAAAGGTTATCTCTTCTATAACACCTTCCGCATCAGATGTTTGAATCCAATCACCTATAGCAAAAGGTTTATCTAAAACTATAACCATTCCGCCAAATAAATTAGAAAATGTATCTTGAGCTGCTAATGCAAAAGCTATTCCACTTATTCCTAAACCAGTTATAAATCCTGTAAATCCAAACTCATTTGCTATAATAACAACTCCAAAAATAACTATTAATATTCTTATTATTATTGATACAAAAGGGAATACAATACCATTAGAATCCTTACTTTTATGTAAAGTCTTATGCAATATTGAATTTTCTAAAGTCAAGTTATAAAAAAAGTAACATATTACTATAACTATTCCTAATTTTATTAACCTGCATGTGGATATAATATTTAAATTTAACTCATCAAAACCTATTGTTTTAAGTGCCTCATATAAGCCATATAATAATATATAAAGTTTTACAGGTTTTTCGCTAGCCTTTACTAGACTATCATCTATGTGAGTGTTGCTTTTAGAAACAATTTTTATAAAAATTTTATACAATCTAGAAACTAAAAATTTATTTATAATAATAACAAAGATTATGATAAATACAGCCTTTATTATATTACCTATAGACACACTACATATGGCACAAAAAAAATCTTCGATTTGTTTCATAAATAATCACCTAAATAGTTTTTCATTTTAGTATTAACAATAATATATTCTCTTATAACTATTATTAAATTTTTATAATAAAAAATAGTAAACCATCCTTCTTAAAAGTAATTTATAGATAAAACTGAAAATATAATGTTAGTGAATACTATTAATATTTAAGGATATATTTATGAAATTTTTGCTTATGTTTATAATATTAGCATGTATAGGTACAACTACATTTATGTTTTTCTACTTTGATTTAAAGATTAAGGAGTATAAAAGAAATATTCTAGCCCTTAACAATCAAGTATACAAATTAAAAACCTCATGTAAAAAGCAGCAAAAAGTTGAAACTAATCATTTGAAAGAAGTTTCTATACATTATAGAAAATCTAACTTCTATTATGGAATAACTTTAGCGTATACTAATGTTTACCTTGCTCCACTTAATGATTCACCTATAGTAAATAGAATAAAAGATAGCATTCAAGTTAAAATAATTTATGAATGCGAATTAAATAAAGAAATATGGTATTTTATTGACCTAGGTCTTAATACTACTTTGAACTGTAAGGGCTGGATAAAAAAATCTCAATTTTCTATATTTATTGATAACCAAATGCCTCTTCCTAAAGGTTACAGGCAATCCTGTAGCCTTTTATAAATTATAATTTAAAGGAAAAAAATTTTTTTCTTTTTTCCACCCTCTCACCATTAAATATTACATTTTTATCTCTTAACATCTTTATTCCATTTTTATTGTATTCATCTGTATATTTGAAATCTAAATTATTAATAATTTCTTTAAGTGAAGATGTTCTATTTATTAAATTATGTGCATCTGATCCTATAAAACTATAAATATTATGTTTCAAAAATATCTCAGCTGTTTTTTTTAGTTTCTTTGCTAAATGATCCTAATATACTGCCTGAATTTAATTGGAATAAGTAACCTTCACTTATAAACTCATTTATTTTTTCAGGATTATTTTTAAAAATTCTATACCTTTCAGGATGAGCTATTATAGGGATTATCCCTTTTATCTGTAATTCATATATCTCATCAAAAATATCTCTTGTAAACTTATCTAATGGAAATTCCATCAACATATATCTTGTATTATTTATTGTATCTATCTTCCCTTCTTCTAATGCTTTAATCATTCCCTGAAAATAGCAAATTTCTTGTCCCTTATAAATATCTATATTAATATTATTAGCCTTAGCCATGCTTCTAATCTTTTCTAATTCTCTTTCTATATTCCTATATTCAAAATTATAAAATCCCTTCTAATAATGAGGAGTCGCTACAATTCCGTTAGTTCCATAATTTTGTGCTATCCCTAAAAGTTTCAATGATACTTGTAAATCTCTAGCTCCATCATCAATTTTAGGAATTATATGAGAATGTATATCTATCATAAATATCTCCTTCTTACTTTTTTAATTATATAATACATTTATTTTTTTGATTTTTTCTATTTTTCGTCATTTTTAACACAATATTTACTTTTTTATATATAATTTACATGTTATTAATTGTATTATTTATATTTTTATTGTATTATTTAGGTATATTTATAAAATTTTATATTTAGGAAGGGATTTTAAATTATGTGTAGAAAAAAAGTTCATAAAATATTTATGTCACTACTAGTTAATACATTAATTTTCAGTTCAGCTATTGGGTTTAAAGCATATGCTCAAAATTTAGAAGGTGAGTTTGATGATCTTTTAGAACGATATAAGAATGAAAATATAGTTGTTGAAAACGGTTTATCATTGTACGTTAATGATACTTTTGATGTATCTCAGTATCCAGATTGGGACATTCTAGACTCTACAATAGTTGAAGTTGATGAAAATGGATTATTAGTAGCTAAGAATGATGGTACAACTTATATAAGTCAAAAAATAGGTGATACTGTTTATATTGCTGAAATTAATGTTTGTAATGAATTAATTTCACCTTATAGCAATGCTAAAGCTAACTCTTCATTAGATAGAAGCTACTATAAGGTTTTCTTAGATCCCGGTCACGGTGGATCAGATCCTGGTGCAATTTCTAATGGTCTATACGAAGATGAATTAAATTTATCAATTGCTAATAAAGTTCAAAACTTACTTAAATCTCAAGGCATTGATGTAAAAATGAGTAGAACATCTGATATATTTTTAAGTTTAAACGAAAGAGCTAACCTTGCAAATGCATATAATGGTGATGTGTTTGTATCTATTCATAATAATGCTTTCTCATCATCATCTGCTTATGGTATAGAAACTTATTATACCGCAAGTAAACCTACAAGTAAAAATTTAGCTACTCCTATCCAAAATGGAATGGTTTCTGAAACAGGTGGTTTTAATAGAGGAGTTAAAACTGCTAATTATGTTGTAACAAAAAATACAACTATGCCAGCCTCATTAGTTGAAGGCGGATTTTTAACTAATACATCTGAAGCTTCAAAGTTAAAAACAGATGATTATCAAAATAAACTTGCTAAAGGTATTGCAGATGGTATAGTTAAATATTTAAAAGCTAATGTTCAATTAGGCACATCTGCTGATGATAATACTGGCTCTGATTCTACTGTGGAAACTAAAACTGGTACAGTTACTGCTAATTCTTCTCTAAATGTCAGAAGCGGTGCTGGTACAAATTATTCAGTAATTGGCTCTTTGCCTTCTAAAGCTACTGTTGAAATTTTAGAGACTTTAAATGGTTGGTACAAAATTAAATATAATAATACAATTGGTTATGTTTCTAGTCAATATATATCCATAACTGCTACTTCAACTCCTGACAATGATTCAAGCAATAATAATAGTTCTGACTCTAATAATAGTGATTCTAATAATAATTCCGCTACACAAGTTCAAACAGGAAAAGTTACTGCAAATTCATCATTAAATGTTAGAAGTGGTGCAGGTACAAATCATTCTATTATTGGTTCTTTACCTTCTAAGGCTACTATTGAAATTCTAGAAACTTTAAATGGTTGGTACAAAATTAAATATAACAATATAACTGGATATGTTTCTAGCCAATATGTTTCGTTAACTACTTCTTCAAATCCTAATAATGGTACAAATAATGATAATAGTAATTCTAATTCTAATAATAGTGGTTCTAATAGTAACAGTTCTACTACACAAACTAAAACTGGAAAAGTTACTGCAAATTCATCATTAAATGTTAGAAGTGCTACTAGTACAAGATCCTCTATTATTGGTTCTCTAAAATCTAATGCTACTGTTGAAATTTTAGAAACCTTAAATGGTTGGTATAAAATTAAATATAATAACACAACTGGTTATGTTTCTAGTCAATATGTTTCTATAACAAGCTCTGGTTCCTCAGCAAATTCAGGAACTACACAAAGCAAAACTGGTAAAGTTACTGCTAATCCATCTTTAAATGTTAGAGGTACTGCTAGTACAAGCTCCTCTATTATTGGTTCTCTAAAATCTAATGCTACTGTTGAAATTTTAGAGACTTTAAACGGTTGGTAATTAAATATAATAACACAACTGGTTATGTTTCTAGTCAGTATATTAAAGTTCAATAATAAAAAAGTCTTGGCTTTAAAAGTCGAGACTTTCTTATTAGTTTATTTACATTTAGTATTAACTTCAGGTAATTATCGTAGATAGATTTTCATAATTAAAAATAGATACATCTCAATTACAATCCAACAAGGCTTATTATTCCAAAAGAATATGCATACCTTTTTTCCTTAAAAGCTGTTAACTATACTTTCTTTAATGTTATATGTACTAAAAATATCATTTCCCTTAAAATCCCTATAATTTAATATTTTTCTAACATCTAATTTATAAATTTATTTCTATATTTTAAAAACCTAATAAAAGATTTTTTATAAAATAATAATAATTTAGGTGACTGCTTATACTTACTTATTCCCTTATTTTCTAAAATAGATTTTAATTATTTTAGTCCTTCTCCTTTAACTATTTCAAAGTCATCATCTTTTACCTCTTCATCATAATTAATAAAATAATTAACTATTTTATTATAATTTAAATATGAAAAAAACCGTCAATATATAGCGGTTTTCTTATATGTTTATAAAATTTTATATTATATTATTTTTGTTGTCCAATTCTCACAATTCCACACATCAGTTACTACATCTTTATAAAACTCAGGTTCGTGGCACACTAAAAGAATACTTCCTTTATATGCTTTTAAAGCCCTCTTAAGTTCTTCTTTAGCCTCAACATCTAAATGGTTTGTAGGCTCATCTAGGATTAGTATATTTGTTTCTTTATTTATAAGCTTACATAATCTAACCTTAGCTTGTTCTCCTCCACTTAAAACACAAACTGTGCTTTCTATATGTTTATTTGTTAAACCACATTTAGCTAAAGCACTTCTTACTTCGTATTGTGTATATCCAGGGAAGTCATTCCAAATTTCATCTATAACACTGTTATAGTTTGCTTCTTTTATTTCTTGTTCAAAATATCCTAGTTGTTGATATTCACCTGTTTCAACTTCCCCGCTTAATGGTTTTATTATTCCAAGTAAACTCTTTAAAAGAGTTGATTTTCCAAGACCATTTGCTCCAACTAAAGCTACTTTTTGCCCTCTTTCCATAAGTAAATTTAATGGCTTACTTAAAGGCTCATTATATCCAATAACTAAATCTCTAGTTTCAAATATAAGCTTTCCTGAAGTTCTTCCTTGTTTAAAATTAAACTCTGGCTTTGGTTTTTCTGCGGCAAGTTCTATTCTTTCCATTTTATCTAATTTCTTTTGTCTTGACCTTGCCATTCCTGTCGTAGCAACTCTTGCTTTATTTCTCGCAACAAAATCCTCAAGTTTTGCAATTTCTTGTTGTTGTCTTTCATATGCTGCTTCTAATTGCTTTTTATTAGCTTCATAAATTCTCATGAAGTTTTCATAATCCCCAGTGTATCTTGTTAATAATCTATTTTCAACATGGTATATAACATTAACAACACTATTTAAGAAAGGAATATCATGAGATATAAGTATAAAAGCATTTTCATAACTTTGAAGATATGATTTTAACCAAGCTATATGTTCCTCATCTAAATAGTTTGTAGGCTCATCAAGAAGTAAAATATCTGGAACTTCTAAAAGAAGCTTTGCTAACAATACCTTTGTTCTTTGTCCACCACTTAAATCTGAAACATCTTTATCAAGACCTACATCTTTAAGACCAAGACCTGCTGCAACCTCTTCTATTTTTACATCAATTATATAAAATCCACTATTATCTAAGGCATCTTGTATATTAGCTGTTTTCTCTAATGCCTTATTCATTTCCCCTTCATTCATGTTTCCCATATTTTCATATAGTTTATTCATTTCCGTTTCCATATCAAATAGATACTTAAATGCTTCCCTTAAAACATCTCTTATAGATTTACCTTTTTCAAGTTGAGTGTGCTGATCCATATAACCAACTCTAACTCTATTGCTCCACTCTATTTTACCTTCATCAGGCATTAACTTTCCTGTTATTATGTTCATAAAGGTAGACTTTCCCTCACCATTAGCCCCTATAAGACCAACATGTTCACCCTTTAATAATCTAAAAGAAACATCTTCAAATATAGCTCTATCTCCAAAGCCATGACTCATATTCTTAACAGTTAATATACTCATATTTTACTCCTTTATAAAACTCAATCATTCTATTTTAATAAAAATAATACTCCGCCAAAGTATATTATTATAGCTAAAACACATATACCTAATAAATTCTTTAAAACTGTTGCTCTAACTTGCATGCTAACACCGTCCTTTAGGTTATTATATATTTCAAAAATATCAATGACTATAATATCATAAATAATTAACAAAACCAATTTAATTAACTAATTTTTTATTTTAATGTGTATAATATTACCCTATGTTGGTAACAATTATTAATGAGGCAATAAGCTTCAATCTTATAATAGCCTCTCCCCCATTTTATTTATACAGGTAGTTGTTTCGGTAAACAACTACCTCCCCTTAAAAATTTACATTTCTTAAATTCTTGTTTTAATTCAATATCATTTTTTTATTTAAATACCAAATAAATTAGATATTATACTTTATACTTTTTTAATAAATGTCTGTTTACATATTATTTTATATATTCTAATAAAAATTCTAATGCACTTTTTACAGCTTGTAATCTTATTTCCTGTCTACTACCTTTAAAATTGAATTTCCTGCAAAATACTTCTCCATTTATACAAAGTCCCATATATACAAGGCCAACTGGTTTTTCATTTGTTCCACCACCTGGACCTGCTATACCTGTTGTAGAAATTCCAATGTTGGTACTAGCTGTTTTACATATTCCACTTGCCATTTCTTTTGCAGTTTCCTCACTAACAGCTCCAAAATTATCTAATGTTTCTTTTTCAACCCCTAATCTTTTCATCTTAGCGTCATTAGAATAAGTTACTACACCTTCCATGAAAACAGATGAAATCCCACTATAATTTATTAATGTCCCAGCTAATAATCCCCCTGTACAAGATTCCGCTGTTCCTATAGTTAACTTTTTATTAACTAATGATTCTCCCACTATATCCTCTATATTCTTCATAATGTCCTCCAAAGTTTATAATATATATTATTATATCTCTATTTTAAACATTTATAAAATTCAGATAAAAAAAGAGCTAGCAAAATGCTAACCCTCTTACTATATTTATTTATAAATTATTTGCTTTCTAATAAAGCTAATGCAACAGCACCAACAACTCCAGCATCTGTTCCTAATCCAGCTTCAACTATTCTACAATGCTCAGCCATTGATTTAAAGCATCTTTGATTTACAACCTCTTGTACTTTATCAAACACAACTTGACCTGCTTTTGATACTCCACCACCTATAACAACCATGTCTGGATCAAAAGTTGCTATAGCATTAGCTACACCTATTCCTAAGTAATTTAAAGCAAGATCTCTTATTTCTGTAGCTACTTTATCTCCAGCAGCTGATTCTACAAATACTTCATAAGAAGTTACTGTTTCATATTTCTTTAATGATGTTTCAACATTAGTTGATACAGCTTCTCTAGCTCTTCTTGCTATAGCAGTACCTGAAGACACAGCTTCTAAACATCCTACATTACCACAGTTACATCTCATTCCTGTTTCTGAAGCAACTGTTGAATGTCCTATTTCTAATGCATTTGATGTGCTACCTCTATATATTTTACCATTTAAGATAGCTCCTCCACCAACACCTGTACTTACAGTGAAGAATATCATGTTTTCTGTACCTTTTCCTGCACCAAACATAAATTCACCTATTGTTGCAACATTAGCATCATTATCTAAGTAAACAGGTACATTAAATCTTTCATTTAATGGTCTAACTAAATTAAAATTTTTAAATGGAAGATTTGGTGTTGTTATTATTATACCTTCCTTAGCATCTAAAGGTCCTGGGGAACCGATTCCGATTGCTTTAACCTCATCTATAGTTATTTTTCCATCAACTATAACAGCTTCAACAGCACTTATTATTCTACCTAATACAGGTGCTTCACCTTCAAAGGCATCTGTAGGTACTGTATACTTTGCTACTATATTTCCTTCTAAATCTGATAATGCGGAACTTATTTTTGTTCCTCCTAAGTCTATTCCAATTACGTAATTTTTCACTTTTAGTCCTCCCCAACAATAAATAAAATTATATTATGTATATTAATATATTATACCATAATTATTTTACGTTTACATTATCTTATTAAATTTTATATGCATTTATATTATAAATTCCTTTACCATTATATCCTTCATTATGTATATTAAACTTATTATCGCTTAATATAGTATATATTATACTAATATTCTCATTGCTAAATTTATCAATTGATATATAAAATGAGTCTTTATATTCTATAATCTCCATATAATTGCATATATTTTCATAGCACGATGGTGTTATTTTACCCTTTATATCCATTTTATAATTACACATAATATCACCTATTTAAATAATTTAATAATATTATTTAACTTTTTTAAATATTTTATTCATTTATATAAAATATTATATAATTATAAATTCAATCTAGATTACACAAAATATATACTTATTAATTACATAAATAAAGATATATAAAAATAAGAAACTTATAATATCTATTTATATTATTATAACATAATGTTATATTTTTTCCATAATTTTATATATCTTTATTAATATATTCTACATTAGTCTATCAACTTATTTTTTTCTATTATTCTACTTATTTCAGTATTAGGTACCTCGTCATATCTCTTAAAATCCATAGTAAAACTTCCTCTCGCTTGAGTTATAGATCTTAAATCAGTTGCGTATTTAAATGATTCTACTAATGGAATCTCTGCAACTATCGATTGCGCACCCTCCTTAGAATCAATTCCTAATACTCTCCCCCTTTTTTTATTTATATCTCCTATAACATCTCCCATATATTCATCTGGAACAATAATATTTATATTCATTATAGGTTCTAGAAGTATAGGTTTGGCCTGTTCTAACCCCTTTTTATATGCTATTGATGCTGCCATTTTAAAAGCCATCTCTGATGAATCAACAGGGTGATAAGAACCATCATATAATGTAGCCTTAAGACCAATTACAGGATATCCTGCTAATACACCATGCTTTATACATTCCTTTAGTCCCTTTTCTACAGCAGGTATAAAATTTCTTGGGACTGCACCACCAACAACAGCATCTACAAATTCTAGCTCATCTTTTCCATCTAACCTAGGTTCAAATTTTATCTTTACATCACCGTATTGACCATGACCACCTGATTGTTTTTTATGCTTTCCTTGTATATCAATAACACCTTTTATAGTTTCTCTATATGGAACTTTAGGCAATCTTAATATTACATCTGCACCAAATTTTGATTTTAATCTATTTGCTAGAATTTCTAAATGCATTTCCCCCATTCCTGATATCAAAATCTCTGCATTTTCTGTATCTCTAATTATCTTAAAAGTATTATCTTCCTCTAAAAGCTTTGATAATCCTGAAGAAATTTTATCCTCATCTCCTTTTGTTTTAGGTATTACAGCCATACTAAGAACTGGGCATGGAAATTCTATATTATCATATGAAATATTAGTATTAACATCACAAATAGTATCACCTGTTGATATATTTTGAAATTTAGATAGAGCGCCAATATCGCCTTTTCTAATTCTAGATGTAGATATTTGATTTTTACCGTTTATATAATATAGATTACCTACCCTTTCAATTTGCCCATTAGATGAATTTAATATATCTGTAGAACCACTTATCTCACCAGTAATAACTTTAAATATTGATAACTTCCCCATAAATGGGTCAACTATTGTTTTAAATACAAACGCAGAAAAGAGTTCATTATCACCATTTAATAAATTATCCTTTTTAAACTTATTTTGTACTAAGTTAGGGGATGGGAAAATTTTATTAATGTTATATATTAATGACTTCATCCCTAAGCATTTAGTAGAACTCCCACACATTACCGGAATTATATCACCAGAAATTATTCCATCTATTAATCCTGAATATATTTCTTTATCTGATAATGTTCCATCCTCTAAATATTTATTTAGTAAATCCTCGTTACTTTCAGCTACCAGTTCCATAATTTCTTCTTTATACTGAATAATTTCAGCTAAAACACTTTCATCTATGTTATCTAAATCACTTTTACTGGCCAATATATCTATTACCCCCTTAAAATCGTCCTCTTTTCCTAAAGGATAATTTATTGGAACTACTTTATTTCCAAAGGCATCCTTTAACTGTTTTAAAACTTTATTATAATTTGAATTTTCTCTATCTAATTTATTTATAAAAAAGGCTCTTGGGATATTTCTATCATTGCAATATTTCCATGATTTCTCTGTTCCAACTTGTACACCAGTTACGCCACAAACTAGTATTAATGCTATATCACAACCTGTAATACCCTTTATTGTTTCACCTATAAAATCAAAATATCCTGGTGTATCTAATAAATTTATTTTACAATTAAATAAAGGAATTTGTAATATTGATGTGTTAATTGATATTCTTCTCTTTTTTTCCTCTAAATCACAATCACTATTTGTATTTCCATCATCTACTTTTCCTAATCTATCTATAAGTTTACAAGAATATAACAAGGCTTCCGTTAATGAAGTTTTTCCAGCACCACTATGTCCAATAAGTCCGATATTTCTTAAATCATTAATATTGTATTCCTTCATAAATATTCGCATATAGAAAATGTTTTCACAATTTCTTAGCGCTCCCCACCTTTCATGTTTTATACACATATATTAAAAATATATTCATGGTCTAATTTAAATATTAGTCAATAAATATAATTTCTAGTGATTGAATATTATAAGAAAAAAGAATGTTATCAAAACAGACATAATCTATTTTGATAACATTCTTTAATAAAATGGCTCCTCCGAGAGGGCTCGAACCTCCAACCTATCGGTTAACAGCCGAGTGCTCCACCATTGAGCTACAGAGGAATATTAACTTAATCTAGTTCTAGTATTTAAGTATTTACTTATTATATCTATATAGTATCACTAATATAGTGCACATCATCTTTTAAAAACTTAATCTACATATCTAAAATGAAGACGATATCATCTTAAGAGATTATTCTTACTAGACTTTTTAAAAGAATTAACTTACATAAAGTATTATGCTCATATATGAAAAATATATACATAATAATCTAAACATATTTAATAAATATTAAACTTTAGTAAAAGGCGAACCCCCAACCTATCGGTTAACAGCCGAGTGCTCCACCCATTAAGCTACAAAGGAACGTTAACCTTAATCTAATATTTACCTACTATATCTATATAAGTATCCCCTATATATGACATTCTTCTAAAAACTTACTCTCCACGATATGGCTTAAATGTTATTCTTACTACTCTTTTTAAAAGAATTAACTTACATAAAGTATTATGTTCATATATCAAAAATATATACATAGTAGTTTAAATATAAATATAATTTCTAGAAGTATCTTTTATAATAAAAAAGAATGTTATCAAAACAGACATAATCTACTTTGATAACATTCTTTAATAAAATGGCTCCTCCGAGAGGGCTCGAACCTCCAACCTATCGGTTAACAGCCGAGTGCT
>CAUWNL010000074.1:0-13737 GCA_963559995.1 uncultured Sarcina sp. | reverse complement strand
ATATATTTGAATTATATCCATATTTAGGTTTACACAATCAATTATACATTACCAAGAATTTAGATCAATTGCTTTTTTTCATCATCTTATACTGCGCAAAAAATAATTTTATAGAAAAAATAAATGATTGTGGGCAATGTACTTGCAATTCTTTTGCTATAGTTATATTATTAATAGTTCTCTTACTATTAACACTGTTGGTAACAATAATATTAATAATGCATATCCAATTTGAGCAGAAATTAGGTTAAATAAATACATTGAACTATATATAAAAAATAGTTGCTACTGTTATTATTAAATAAAGAAAAAAAAATAAATTTTTTCATTTCTATTCATCCTTAGTTTATATAGTTTTTTATGTATAATTATAATATATAAGGAATAAATCCTTATTTATTAATAGCTATTTTCTGTATTTAAAATTAAAAATATCTATGTAATATTAAATCAATGAATAAAAAGATAACGATTACACAAGATAATTGAAAAAGAAGTCTATGTAAAGGAGATTAATTAAATGAATACTTTTAAGGAAGAAAATTTAGATATAAAACTTACAAAAAATAATGATGATATAGATGAACTAAAAAGAGAAATGCTTTGCGAAATCGACTATATGCTAGATTACGATTTAGGAGATAGTATTAACGAAATAGAAAATTCAATTATAAATGTAACTAAAGAATATATGAAAGCTATAAAAATGCTTCAACTATAAGATTGAATATTTTTATAGCTTATCATTAAAATATTTTATGATTAATAATTGTTAAATTCTAAACAATTCGTATTGAAATATAAATAATTAAGGAGTATATTGATTATAGATATTAAAACTATATACATATGTAAAAATGTTGATAAAAACGTTTTAAAATAATAAATCTAAAAAATATGAGTTTATTTAAGTTAGTAAACCATATACTAAGGAGGAAAAATATCATGGGATACAAACTTTATATGCCCTTAATGAGTTTATTAGGTGAAAACTGTTTAGAAGACGCAGGTAATGAGATTGAGAAATTAGGCTTTAAGAAAGCTCTTATAGTTACTGATAAAATATTAAGAGAATTGATAGCTTCTAAAGTTACTAAGATTTTAGATTCAAAAAATGTTTCTTATGTATTTTATGATGAAGTTCAAGCAAACCCAACTGTTAAAAATGTTAATGATGGAGTAAAGGTTTTAACTGATAATGAGTGTGATTTTATTATATCATTAGGTGGGGGTTCTTCCCATGACTGTGCTAAAAGTATTTCTTTAATTGCTACTAATGGTGGAGAAATTAAAGATTATGAGGGTATGGATAAAGTAAAAAAAAATCCATTACCTTTAATAAGTATAAATACAACTGCAGGTACTGCTAGTGAAATGACATTATTTGCTGTAATAACAGATACTGAAAAACATATAAAAATGGCAATAGCAGATAAAAAATTAACTCCAATTATAGCTGTTAATGACCCTAAATTAATGGTTAAAATGCCTAAGGGATTAACAGCAGCAACTGGTATGGACGCGTTAACTCATTCAATAGAGGCATATGTTTCAACAATAGCTAATCCTATAACTGACGCTTGTGCAGAAAAATCAATAAAACTTATAACAAAATACTTATTAAAGGCTGTTGAAAACGGTAATGATATGGAAGCTAGAGACATGATGGCATATGCTGAGTATTTGGCAGGAATGGCGTTTAATAATGCATCTGTAGGATATGTACATTCAATAGCACACCAGTTAGGGGGATACTATAATCTCCCTCATGGAGTTTGTAACGCCCTATTACTTCCATATGTACAAGTATATAATAGTCAAAACTTAATTACAGCTAAAAGACTTAAAGAAGTAGCTAAATTTATGGGTGGAAATATTAACGGTATAACAAATGAAGAGGGTGCTAAACTTTGCATTGAGCTTATTAAAAAATTATCTAAATCTGTTGGAATTCCATCTAACTTAAGAGAATTAAATGTTAAAGAAGATGATTTTGAAACTCTAGCTACTAATGCATTAAAGGATATTTGTTCTCTTACAAACCCAGTACAAGGTTCTAAAGAAGATATAATTGCTATTTTAAAATCAGCAATGTAATTTTTTTATTAGTAAATAAACCAACTTAAAAATACTTTTGGTTGGTTTATTTTTCCATATCCAGTGGAGTAATGTTCAAGGTACCATGCTTCTTCAGCATGGCTTAGTGTTATATTTACACCACTTTCTATTATAATAACTATCAATATTTTGTAGATTATTTTCATAATTGCAATACTGATAGTATTTTTATGTACCTATTAAAAAAAACATTTCTCTACTTTACAACAGTTTCTTTAACTTCTCCATTTATCTTTTTCCATCCGAATAGTTCACCAGTTTCAATTTTAGAAAATGTTATATAACTATTATTTTCAGCGTATTTTAGTATAAGAGGAATAAATTCATATTCATTTGTAAGTTCTTTAGCTGAGGAATATACCTCAATATATGCTCGAGTAGATTCATATAATCTAATTGATACTTCACCTAGTAAAACTTCTAAACTAAATTCTTTTATTCCTAAATATTTATTAAGCTCATCCATTAAATCACCTAAATAGGCTCTCTCTATTATTATATCTGATTTAAGTTCTTTTATTTTACAACCCATTATGTACACATCCTTTTAATGTCTTATTTTATATAGCTAGACTAATGCCTATGTTTCTTTTTGCTATGTCTTTTTTGTATATTTTTATATATCATATATCTTCTATAGTTTTTGTTATTTAAAGCATTCCACTTAGCTGCTACACAACCTATTAAAAAGAAAATAAAAATTATACTCATAACAATGTCTATTAAAATTCCCATAGTATCATCTCCAATTAATATAATTATTTAGATACCTAATTATATTATAAGACAAAAAAGCGAGTTATTGTATACTTTAATTTGATATAAATTTATTATTAAAAATCAAAACTTTTAAGTTTTATAGAAATTACTTTATCTATCGTAGTAATTATGATAAAATTAAATTACTACGATAGATAAAGTAATTCAAAGTAGGTTTAAATATATGTTAAGTATAAAATGGAGGAGAAATAAAATTGATAAGTAGTGATACTGTTAGGGGTTATAATGATATAATGATTTTATTTTTATTGTTAGAAAAATCATCTTATGGTTATGAAATATCAAAAAAAATAACAGAACTCTCGGAAGGAGAATATGTAATTAAAGAAACAACTTTATATTCTGCTTTTAATAGATTAGAAAAAAATAATTATATAGAATCATTTCCTGGCACAAAAACAAATGGTAAAAAAAGAATATATTATAGAATTACTGATTTAGGTATATCTTACTATGATGAAAAGTATGAAGAATGGCAATTAGCTAAAAAGATTATAGAAAAATTTATAAAAAAGGTTTGAGGTGAGATTTATATGGAAGCTATTAAAACTTATTTAGAAAATATTTTTTTAACTATTCCTAAAAATAAAGAAACTCTAAAAATTAAAAAAGAACTTTTTTCTATGATGGAGGATAAATATAATGAACTAAGAGATACTGGTAAAACAGAGCATGAGTCTATTGGAATAGTAGTCTCTGAATTTGGTAATATAGAGGAGATATTAAAGGATATAAAACAACCTTATAAACATAATATAAGTAAAGATCATACAATTAAAATTATGCATTCAATACTTTGGTCTATAATATTCATCACATATTTAATGTGGAGTTATATTGGCCAAGCTTGGGGAGTTTCATGGATCCTTTTCATCATTGCTCCTATTACGTCACATATTATAAACAATATTTATGATTATAAAAAAATGAATAAAATAATACATTAAGTAATAATAAAGTATAAAAATTTATTTATTTTCTTAATACTAGCATATAGAATATAGTAAACCAACTAAGATATGTTTTCTTAACACGTGTTATTTTATTTTCTAAGATAGTTTCATTTATAACTTCATCAATTTCGTAACTATTAAAGTCCCTATTTTCATTATAATGTATATAAAATTTATATTTAATACATAAATCTAAATTATAATAAGTTCTTATAATCAACTCATTACAATCTTACCATACTTTACTTAAAATATAAAAATAAACATAAAATACTTTTATGATATAATATAAATATCAATTAGACTATAGGAGGTTTTCATGAGGAAATTTGTTGATTATGATTTAGAGAATGATACAAAATAAATGAAATAGAATATAAGAATAATTATCTTTAATATAACTAAAATACAAAGTGGTATAGAAAAAATTAAAGATAATATAAGTAGGGGAGTAAATGAGAAAAAAAGGAGTAGTAATAACAGCCTTTTCTATATTATTAGTGTTTAGCTTTATTTATACTAGATACTTTGTTAATTTAAATAGAATATCAAAGTTACCTGAAGGGACTTTTTTAACTGAATCTACTTCACAAGATGGTGCCTATACCATTAAAACTTACCTTTGCGGTGGTGGAGCAACAACTGATTTTGCAGTTAGAGGAGAACTTGTTACAAATAATAAAATTTCCACTAGTAAAAATATCTATTGGGAATATCATATTAGTTCTGCTGATATTATATGGGAAGATAATGATACTGTTATAATTAATAGCAAAAGATTAAATTTACCCAATGATAAATACGATTGGAGAGAGGATTGAAATACCTCGGGCATAAAGCCACAAGGTTTTACGCCCTTTTCTATAAATATTTATAAAGGAAAATATAAGGTTATATAAAATATTATTTTATAAAAAAATAAGTTTTAAGGGGGAGAAATTATGGAGAAGAAACAATATATTTGTCCAAAATGTAGTAATACATCCTATGAAAGTGATCAATTTCAAGCTACAGGAGGTACTTTGGAAAAATTATTTAATGTTCAAAATAAAAAATTTATTACTATAAGTTGTTCTAAATGCGGATTTACTGAGTTATATAAAGGTGAGACATCTACTGGGCTTAATATTTTAGATTTTTTAATGGGATAAAATAAGTATTAGACTAATTCCATTAATTAAATATATAAAGAGACAAAAAAAAGACCTTGTTAAAATAAAAGGTCTTTTTTTCTATAATAGATAAATAATAATGCTAGGCTTTTTAGATTATATTAATAATATTTTTATATATGTTTTTTATAAAGTGAAGTAATTTTATAAGGTGGAGTAATTTTATAAATTCAAATTAAATCCATAATCTTGATATACTGAAATTTTATCTCCTAAATTAAATTGATTTAAATAATCATATTCAACTATTAATTGAAATATAAAATCAGTAAATGAAATAGCTATAATTTTTAGATTAAATATTATTTAATTATTAAAGATACAAATCTTATTATCCTTTATAAAACTTTATAGTAATATTTTTCTATAAAAGTAAAATAATTATTGGTTTTATAATATTATTAGTGTACTATATTACTAGAACACTAATATATGGTAAATGGAGGTGACCATTTAGAGGTGAATTTAAATAATTTTCAGTTTAATGATAATGAGCCTATATATTTGCAAATAGTTGAGCTTATTAAAAGAGCTATTGCACTAGGTGAACTATCTCAAGATGATAAACTACCATCTATTAGAGAAATGTCATCACTCCTTGCAGTTAATCCTAATACTATGCAAAGGGCATATAGTGAGCTAGAAAGACTAGGTATTACATATACCAAAAGGGGGATGGGTTCATTTATAAGTAAAGGGACAAAGGATTCTAAAGAACTTAAGATAAATATGGGAATAGGCATAGGAAAAAAATTTTTAAATGACATGAAAGATATAGGAATTGAAAAAGATGAAGCTTTAGAAATAGTTAAAAATATTGATGATTATTAATTTAAGGGGAGATTTAAATGATTAAATTAGTGAATTTAAATAAATCTTATGGTAAGAAAAAGATTTTAGATAATATAAGCTTAGATATAAATAAAGGGGAGATTATAGGTCTTTTAGCTCCAAATGGAGAGGGCAAGAGTACACTTCTTAAGATTTTAGGAGGTCATATTGTTTTTGATGGTGGAGAATATCTATTTCAAGAGAGAGAATTTAGTTATAAAGATAAAAATTTAATTGGTTATGTAAGTGATGCACCACTAATTCCAAAGGGGTGGAAGGTAAAAGAGGGTATATCTTATTACAAAAGATACTTTAAGAATTTTAACGAAGAAAAGTGCCTAGCTATGATAGAAGACTTTAAGTTAGATTTAAATGATAGAATAAGAGCTCTTTCTAAAGGTGCAGTTGAAAAGTTACATTTAGCATTAGCTTTATCTATAGATGGAGTTCTTTACATTATGGATGAACCTTTAGCCAGTATTGATTTAATAGCTAGAGAAGAGGTTATAAAAATGATTTTAGAAAACTTTAATGGAGAAAGCACCATGATAATTTCAAGTCATTTAGTAGCAGATATAGAGAAAATGTTAGATAGAGTTATTCTTTTAAAGGGTGGAAAGATAATTCACAATGAGCTTGTTGAGAATTTAAGAGCAAAAGGAAAATCAGTAGTTGATTTGTATAGGGATGTTTATAATGAAACTAAAAAAGGATTGGCTGTATAATTACAAAGTTTTAGTATTTGGAGCAATTGCTATAGGATTTATTCTAGGAATAGTTTTTTCAATAGCTACAACATTTAATAATAGAGATAGTATGATATTTATACAATCTTTATATGAAACTTTTTATAGAACATCAATAACTTATTCTATTTTATATTTTTCATTTTGCTTTTCAGGAATAGCTCCTCAATTTGGTAATAATAAAACATATTTAAGTACTACTAATTTACCTTTAAAAAACAATTGTTTTTTAAAGGTTTTAAACCTTTTCTTATTATTTTTCCAGTATATTTTTTATTTGGAACTTTTATTAATACATTTTTAATACAACGAGGACATACTTATGTGTATGAAGGATACTCATTTGCCATGATATTTATAGAGAACTTATCATCTTCATTGGTATTTTCTAGTTATATGTTTATAATTTCCCTACAAATGATTTCCGCTACTATATTTAGCTTATCTAAAAATATTAAATGGTATATAACAGTTCCTTATATGATTTTATTTAATGGAATCTTAATTGGATCACTTATAGTAGGAAATGTTATTTTCAAGTTTAATCTAGGTTCAAATTTTATTTCAAACCGTGAATTAAGTATTACTTTTTCTTGGTTAAATGGAAACACTATAATATTTTTTATGGGTTCACTAATATTATTTTTATTGACTTTTAGAAATATTGAGAAAATTCATAGGTAAAATATATTTTTTAGAGTATTTTAATAGAACATAGATTTATATATGGAGGTTTAAAGGGTGGAAATTAAAAAGGATTGGTTTTATGATTCAAAAATTATGCTTTATATTATTATTGCTGTAGGATTTGCTTTAGGATTTGCCTTTATGCTTTTTTTAGAAGTCAGTGAAAATAATAAAGCTGTTATGCTAAATATTTATGAAATCTTTTATAGTAGTGTAATAGCCTTTGGCTTTATGTATCCTATATTTATTTTTAAGGGAGTAGCACCTAAAATATCAAGTGATAAACTATACTTAAATACATCTAATCTACCATTTAGTAGAAAGCAATTGTTATTTAAAGGACTTAAACCATGGTTTATTCTCTTTCCAATATATTTTTTATTTGGAGCTTTTGTTAATACAATGTTAATAGCTAAAGATGAATTTTTTATAAAAAACTTTATAGAGTTTTTGGTAAATCCATTATGGATTGTTGTTATTGGAATTATATTTTCTTTGCAATTTATATCAATTTCAATAATAGGTTTATCTAAAAATATTAGATGGTATACAATAATTCTTTCTGTAATGCTATTTAATATTCTTTTAGTGATTTTGAGTGTATTAGGACATACTGTTTTTAATTTAAGATTATTACCAATTTTAAATTTACAAATAAATGAAAACTTTTATTGGATAAATGGAAATGTTCTGATATTCTTTATTGGAAGTTTAATATTATTCTTATTTTCCTTGAAAGACATAGAGAGGATTAATAGATAAAAAATAGGGGATAATTAATTTAGTTATCCTCTATTTTAAATTATATTAAGTTTTTAAATTCTAACCTATCTTTTTTAATTCATGAACATTTTCTTCTTTATTATATTTAAGTATCTTTGTAACAGTAGGAATTAAAAATGCATAGGCTATAAATGCACACACAACTGACATTATCCATCCTAATGTGTAAGAGCCACCTGTAAAGTCAACTATTAATCCAAAAATAGATGAACCAAAGGCAAATCCAACTGCAAAAAATATTTGTATAATTCCAAGAATAGTTCCATATTCTTTATTGCCAAATAGTGCTCCTGTTAAATAGGAAGGTCCAACTATATAAGCAAAAACTGATGTTCCACAAAGAATAACAAATATATATCCTAGTACTTTATAGTTTGGTATAAGAATTAAAATTATCCCTGATGCTACGCTTAAGAAACAAGCAAAAGCTAATGCTTTTCTTATTCCTATTTTATCAAATAATATTCCACCTGAAAAATTACCTACTATAGTAAAGAATGCAAAGATTGCACCTGAGGTGCCAACAAAGGAAGCGGTAAAACCTAAGCTATAAAAGTAGTTAATATATTGAACTGCAATTGATGATACATATAATCCAAGGAATATAAAACCAACTGCTAAAAACCAAAACCATTTAATTTTTTTTACTTCATTAAATGTATAGCCCCAATTAGCCAATTGTTCTTTTTTATCTTTAATAGTTGTTTTAATAACAATCTCATCATTTGATTTTGGAAGTCTTATAATAAAAAGTGCAACTGGTATAGCAATTATTAATGATAAAATACCAAAAGTTATATAAGCACTTCTATAGCCTTCTGTTGCTAAAAGATTAGCTGATGTTATTTGTAGAAATATATTTCCAATACCTGCTCCTGCAAAGGCAAGCCCCATAGCAAATCCTTTTCTTTCAGAGAACCAACTATTTATAATAAGAGGAACTCCAATAGTTGATATTATAGCTGTACCTATTTGAACTATAACTGCAACTCCATAAAATGCAAAGATATTTTCTGCAAAAGAAAATAACAAGAACCCTCCACCTGATAATATTGCACCTACCAAATATATATATTTAAATTTTGATTTAGAATTAGATAAAATAGAGCCAATAAAAGGGGCTGCAATAGCAGATACCATTGTACCAATTGTAAATATCAAGGAAAACTGACTTAAAGTAAAGCCTTCACCTTTAATTACATAATTCATAAATTGAGATTGTAGGTTAACAGCTATACTATAAGGTATTGCTTGAATTAACATGCAACCTATAAGTATAATCCAACCATAAAAAAACTTATTTTTCGATTTTTCCTTTAACATATCTAGCATCTCCCTCCTTTAACAAAATATATTTTGTAAAATTAAATACAATTATGTCAATTATATTAATTGTATCATAATTACAGTAAAAATTATACAGAAAATGTATACAGTAGGTATAATTTATAGTTTTACTATTGAGTAAATGTTATAAAAATAATACAATAAGTATATTATAAAATTTAAGACTATTATTACAGATTAAAAAATAGCTGTATTAAATTATCATAAGATAAATAGCAGAAAGGATGTTATTTTTATGAAACTTAGAAACTATTCACTACTTGGCGGTGCTTTAACACTTGGACTAGCTACATATATGACTTACGATAATAACCGTATTTCTATAAATAAAATTAAAATACAATCAAGTAAATTACCTAAGGAGTTTGATAATTTTAAAATACTTCAGTTATCAGATCTTCATTGTAAAATCTTTGGGAAAGAGAATAAAAGACTTATAAAAAAGATAGATGAAATTAATCCTGATATAATAATTGCAACAGGAGATATGTTTAGTACAAGTTTAGATTTAAATGAATCATTTTTCAAGTTATGTGAAAAATTAATAAAAAAATATTCTATTTATTATTCCTTAGGAAACCATGAAACTATTCTCAGAACATCTAAAACATCTTATAAGGAGTGGGTTGAAAATTATTTAGATAAAATTAAAAGTTTAGGTGTTTGTTTGTTAGATAATGAGATGGTAACGCTTTTAAGGAATAATGAAAAAATAAATATTTATGGATTAAGTTTACCTATGGTTTTTTATAGAAGAAGATTTAATAAAGACAGAGATGAAAAAATAGAACTCAAGGGAGAATTTATAGATAATCTCTTAGGAAAACCTAAAAAAGATGAATTTAATATACTTTTAGCTCATAATCCATTAAATTTTGAAGCATATGTAGAATGGGGAAGTGACTTGATATTTTCTGGCCACGTTCATGGTGGTGCTGTAAGACTTCCTATTTTAGGAGGAATATTATCTCCTGAAATCGCATTTTTACCTAAGTATAAAGAAGGAACCTATGCTAAGAATAATTCAATTATGGTAGTTAGTAGAGGCCTTGGGAACTCTAGTATGCCTATTAGAGCTTTTAACAGTCCTGAAATTGTTGTAAGCACATTAGTAAGTTAAAAGTTTTATATTAAATTAAATTACCTATAATATATAATTATATATTATAGGTGATTTAATTTAATAAAGTTTTTATAATCTATTCAATTATTAAATTTAGCTTTCCATTTTCATCAATACTATTAATTATAATGTTAACTCGTCCACTTGAACCTTTTTCTAAAAAACTAATAATAGTTTCTTTGTGCAAATTACTATTATTATCCCTATAGCTTAGAATTATTGAATTTTCGTCCTTTATAGTACTAGTGTTAATTTTATCTTTCCATGATGTCTTTGTAGCTATTTCTTTGATAATATCAATAAGTTCTCCAGTATTATATTGAAGCTTTAAATCTTCAACAAATTTATCAGTATTATTTTTAATAGATATTTTATAATTACTATTAAATTTTATAACATTAGATTCTAATAAAAATAAACAAAAAGCTCCAAGGATTATTAAAAATGCAACTATTATGCTAGAAATTTTCTCCCACATAATATCCTCTTCAATATAAAAATAATTCTTTTATCATTATATTAAAGGATAAGATATTTTAAGAGTTTTAATTGTTCTATGAAGTTAAATCTTTTTTCTTCATCATCTTACGCCATAATATATATCCATATGTTACACCTATTATATATTGAAGAAGAGACAATATATCTGATAAATCAGCAACTATCATAGAAGGATTATTTATACTAACACCTACTGTTTGAATTATAAACATTATTATTGAAATTCCATTAAATACAATCCAAAAAATCCATTGCTCTATAAATCTTTTTCCTGTTAAATATGTTGCCATTATTGTCATTACACATGTAAATGAATCTAAAATTATTTGGGGATCCTGTAATATATGTATATTGAATAAATTTTGAAGTATTTCAGGAAGATATGATAAAAATATTCCATAAATAATCCAAATAATAATTGATGTAATAATTGAAATTACCCATTGTTTACAGTTAAATTTTCTAATTACAATATCTTTAGAATGGTTTAGTTTCATATTCTTTTTCCACGCTACAAACCCATAAATAAGAAGTGGCAAGGTTATAAAAATATTAAGAATAAATTGACCATATAAACTATTATAAAGGCCTATAATTCCTGTTGTTACAGCATTTATCATCCACCAAATATAGCCTATTATATGAGCCTTAGCAGTATAAATAGATACTAAAACTCCTGATAGTGTACAAATTAAACCTATTATTCCTATAGTAGTTAACACCCCTGATAAACTTCCCCCTGGAATAAATGCAGGTAAGAAAAATACTATTATACTACAAATATAAAAAAATAAGAAAAATACCTTTTGAAAAGGTGAAAAGTTTTGAAAAAATTTCATTTTAAGTTATACTCCTTTATTGTGAATATATAGATATAATCTTATCATATTATATGTCTTTACATATATCATATCACTAATATCTATATAAGTAAACAAATTGTAAACTTTATAAATTACTATTAGTAACTCCTTTTTATTAGCATATTAATTTAATAAGTTGACTTTATCACTAATTAGAGATAAATTAAATAGAGAGTTTTATTTTTTATAGTTACTGTTTTCCTATAATAAATTAAATTCCAAATAAATATCACTAATTAGTAATAAAAAATAATGTATAGTAAATTTATAGAATGATTAAATTAAAAATATAAAAGATAGAAAGGATGATATATATGTTAAAAAAGATAGAAAATAAAAATATGGGTTCAAGTGATTTAGGATGGTTAAAAAGCAAATTTCATTTTTCCTTTGCAGAATATTTTAATCCCTTTAATATAAATTTTGGAGTTCTTAGGGTTATCAATGATGATTACATTATGCCACAAACAGGATTTGATACTCATCCACATAAAGATATGGAAATTGTAACTTATGTTATCAAAGGTAGGTTAACTCATGGAGATAATATGGGAAATGAAAAAAACTTAGGTCGTGGTGCTATTCAATACATGAGTGCTGGTACTGGGGTTTACCATAGCGAACATAACTTTGGAAATGAAGTTTTAAGGCTTCTACAAATATGGATATACCCTGATAAAAAAAATTATGAACCTAACTATGGTGATTACAGATTTAATTGGAATGGCAGGAAAGATAACTGGTTACATATGGTTTCTAGTAAAGAGGGAAATGCACCTGTAAAAATTAATCAGGATATAAATTTATATTCCTTAGAATTAAATGAAAATGATGAAATAGATTTTCCTGTTAAAGAGGGTAGACAAGCTTACTTAGTTCAAGTAGAGGGAAGCTCCATTATTAATGGTATAGAATTAAATGAAAGAGATGCTATGGAAATTGTGGAAGAAAGTATTTCTATAAAGGCAAAAAGCCTTGGAAGTTTTATTATTATAGAAATGAAAAAAGCAGATACTTTTTAAAAGTATTGCTTTATATCAATGAAGTTTTGTAAACTTTCATAATATACAATTAAAAGAGGCTATATTCTTTATAGCCTCTTTTAAAGTGATTTTGTACCTAAGTAAAATCTATAAATTAAAGTATTTCTAAAATCTCAACATTATACTTTTCCCCTGGTGCATTAACTTCAATTATATCTCCAACTTTTTTACCAGATAAAGCTTTTCCTAAATCTGATTCAACACTTATACACATATTTTCAAGGTCTACATCTAAAGTAGTTACAAGAGTAATAACATCCTCAAAATCATCTTCTATAAATTTGATTCTAGCTTTACCGTTTATTCCTAAGGCAGATTTATCTAAGCTGCTATCATCTACAATAATTGCAGTTGAAATCATATTTAATAAATATTGAATTCTGTTATCATTTTCTCTATAATTTTCGCAAGCTGCTTTATACTCAGCATTTTCTGATCTATCACCATGGGCTGCTGCCACTAATTTTTCCTTTGCAATTTCAGCTCTTTTTACAGTCATTCTATAATCTAATTCTTCTCTTAATTTTTTTAAATTTTCCTCAGTCAATTTTTTATTCATAAAATTTAATGCCTCCAACTAAGATATATTATTTTATATTATATCATTAAATAAAAAAATTAAAAAATAAGTATAGTAAAAAACATTATAATTAAATATATAGCTTCCCCCATAAATTTATTTTTCTTAAATTTTTGTTTATCAAGTATACTTTTTGTACTAAACTTAATCTTGAAAATTTATATGTTATTTTATCAATAAAATTATTCTTATTATCTCTATTTATTAGAA
>CAUWNL010000073.1:0-13952 GCA_963559995.1 uncultured Sarcina sp. | reverse complement strand
TCTTCTACTAGACTATCATATTCTATAATCATAGTATCATCCTCAAATTGTGCTTGAAGGTGTCTATTTCCAAGTTCATGAGCTATTTTTCCCATTTCAGTTATAGACTTTGGCTTTATTACTAATATATCATTACTTTCAAATTGAACCATAACTATGTTATGTCCATCATTAAATAATATATCTCCGTTAGTTAATGTTACACCTTTATCTAAAGATATTCCATGTTCATGTCCATGGTCTGATGTTACTCTTATTATTCTTTTTAATAAGTCATCTTTTTTTATCAGTAATTTTTCTACATGAAATTTTTCTTTATTTTCTAAATCTTTTATATTGCCTAGTATTTTTTCAAAAACCATAGTAATTCTCCTTTAAATAAATATTTTGATTTTTAATAATATAGATAGGCAAATATAATTTACCTATCTATAAAATTACTAAAAATATTATAAAAGTGATTAATGCACTTTATTTAATTTAAATTAGAATAAGAAATATCTTTGAGTCATTGGAAGTTCTTCTGCTGCTTCACAGTTTATAACTTCTCCATTAACCTTAACTTCATAAGTTTGTGGATCTACTTCTAAAGTTTCTGGTATAACATCATTTAATTTCATATCTTTTTTAGTTAAATTTCTAATATTTTTAACTGGTAATACCATATTGTCTAAATGTAATTTTTCTTTTATTCCATTTTCAACAGCGGCTTTTGAAACAAATGTTGCACAAGTGCTTCCCTTTGCTTTTCCATAAGCTCCGAACATGTATCTTAAAAGTTCAGGTTGACAAGTTGGAATTGAAGCATTAGCTTCACCCATAACAGATAAACTAACCATTCCACCTTTTATTATCATCTTAGGTTTAGCACCAAAGAATGCTGGTTCCCAAAGAACTAAATCAGCCATCTTACCTGTTTCAACTGAACCTATATATTCATTTATTCCATGTGCTATAGCTGGATTTATTGTGTATTTAGCAACATATCTCTTAACTCTGTTGTTATCATTGTTTTCAGAATCACCTTTTAAAGCTCCTCTTTGAACTTTCATTTTTGAAGCTGTTTGCCATGTTCTAGTTACAACTTCACCGATTCTTCCCATAGCCATAGTATCAGAACTCATTATACTAAATATTCCCATATCATGTAATATATCTTCTGCAGCTATTGTTTGTTTTCTGATTCTTGAATCAGCAAATGCTATATCTTCTGGAACTTTTGCATCTAAATGGTGACAAACCATAAGCATATCTAAATGCTCTGCTATAGTATTTACTGTATATGGCATTGTTGGATTAGTTGATGCTGGAATTATATTTAATTGTGATGCCATCTTCATTATATCAGGAGCATGTCCACCACCGGCACCTTCTGTATGATATGTATGCATTGTTCTTCCGCTAATTGCCTCTATTGTGTGTTCAACAAATCCACCTTCATTTAATGTATCTGTATGAATTGCAACTTGAACATCATATTTATCAGCAGCTTGAAGTGAATATTCTATAGCAGATCTTGTTGCTCCCCAGTCTTCGTGAATCTTAAGACCACAAGCCCCTGCTTCTATTTGTTCAGCGTTAACATCTATATTAGCTCCGCTTCCTTTACCTAAGAATCCCATATTTATTGGAAGACCTTCAGCAGCTTCTATCATCTTTTCAATATTCCAAGCACCTGGTGATGCAGTTGTAGCATTTGTTCCATCATTTGGACCAGTTCCTCCACCTATAACTGTAGTTATACCACCGTGAAGTGCTGTTTCAACTAAATCTGGGCTTATATAGTGAACGTGTGTGTCTATTCCACCTGCTGTTAATATTAAACCTTCACCAGCTAATGCTTCTGTACTAACACCAACTATAAAGTCAACATTATCCATTCCATGAGGATTTCCACCTTTACCAATAGCAGCTATTTTTCCGTCTTTTATACCTATATCAGCTTTATATATTCCTGTATAGTCAACAACTGTAGCCCCTGTTATTATAAGGTCTACAACTAAAGGATTTTCTCTAGTTTCAATAGAATTTTGACCCATTCCATCTCTTAGAGTTTTTCCTCCACCGAATTTACTTTCATCTCCATATACAGTGTAATCTTTTTCTATCTCTATGAAAAGCTCAGAATCTCCAAGTCTTATTTTATCTCCTGTAGTTGGTCCAAAAAGGTCTGCATAACGCTTTCTATCTATCTCAAAACTCATTATTTTCTTCCTCCTTTGTCTAAGAATCCATCAACTTTATTATTTAAGCCATAAACTCTTCTAGTTCCAGCTATATCAATAAGTTTAATTATTTTATCATCACCTGGTTCAAATCTTACAGCTGTACCTGATGGTATATCTAATCTCTTTCCAAAGGCTTTTTCTCTGTCAAATTCTAACCCATCATTAACTTCATAAAAATGAAAATGTGAACCTACTTGTATTGGTCTATCTCCATTATTAAGAACTCTAAGTTCTATAGCTTCTTTACCTTCATTATATTTAATTGGTTCTTTGGCTAATATGTATTCTCCTGGTATCATAATCTAAAACCTCCTTTTATTTAATTTAAATTATTGAATAGGATCATGAACTGTTACAAGTTTAGTTCCATCTGGGAATGTACATTCAACTTGAACTGTATGAACCATTTCTGGAATACCTTCCATAACTTGATCTCTAGTTAAAATGTTTCTACATTCATCCATTAATTGAGTAACCCTTTTTCCTTCTCTAGCACCTTCCATTATTTCATCAGTAATAATAGCAACTGCTTCTGGGTAATTAAGTTTTAACCCTTTTGCAAGTCTTCTTCTAGCAACATCAGCTGCTACAACAACCATAAGCTTTTCTTGCTCTCTCATTGTTAATCTCATCTTTAATTCCTCCTTTTTACAATAAATTTATTTTTATTATAACTAAGCCTTATAACCTTTATAAAACTTGTAGTTATTTACATTTTTTTGAATATCACTACTTAAAGTTACAGATTTAAACACTTTAAATTTAACATTCTTTCGTTTTATAATCTATTTCGACAAAATACGACTAATTTATTTGTCAAACAAGGTCGTATTTGTAATATATTTTACCATAAGATGATTTAATTTTCAAATATTTAAAATAATTTTTTATTTTTTTATTATTAAAATCGTTTACAAATATTCGTATTTCATTATTTTTAATATTTTATGATATTTTATCATTTTTTACCTATTTTTTTATCACTTTAGAAATTAAATTTAATTAAAAAAACAATCTTAGTTATTTACAAAAAGTTTATACCTTGGTATTATATATTTATAAAATTAATCAAACAAAGGAGGAAGCAATTATGTTAGGAGTAGTTCTTTTATATGTAGCAATTGTACTTATAAGTAATGGTATTGCAAGATTATCTAAAGTAGACCCTAGATCTCAAGCTGTAATGAATCTATTTACAGGCGGTCTATCAGTTATTTGTAATGTTATAGTAATAATATGTGGAGAAGTTTTAGGCAGCAGAACAGATTTCTATGCTGCAGCTACTGGATTATTATTTGGATTTACATATCTTTACGTTGCTTTAAATGGAATTTTCAATTTAGATCAAAGGTTATATGGATGGTATAGCTTATTTGTTGCAATTACAGCTATCCCAGCTGGTATGTTATCTTGGTCTCAAGGTGGAATTTATAATATAGCAATGGCTATAATCTGGTGGTTATGGGCAATTCTATGGTTTACAGGATGGGTCGAAACAGTTCTAAAAATAAATTTAGGAAAAAGTGTTGGAGGTTTAGCAATCTTTGAAGGGATAGTTACAGCTTGGATACCTGGATTTATGATTATTGCTGGATGGTGGCACTAATCTAAAACTAAAAATTAGTACATATTTGAAAATTTACATAATAAAAAAGATCTAAGAAATAGTTATAGTTTCTTAGATCTTTTTTATTATGTAAATTTATGCTTTATAACTTTACATACTGTACTAAAATTCTAAAGTATAAACTTATAATAAATATTGAACTAAATATATTTCTATGTTATAATCCCTTTTGGGTTTTATATTTATCTTTAGAGTATTCTTACGAATGTTTAAAATATAAAAAGAAATATTCTTACCGCTAATTTAAGAATATTTCCTAAGAGAATTTTTATATTTTTATTTATGTATTGATTTAATTCTTCGTAAGTTAATATACTCTTTTTTTATTGTTTTATATTTCATTATATAGAAAAGAGTAAGAAAACTTTTCTTACTCTTTATTTTTTAAGCTATTACTTCATCTCTTTGTGATACTTCTTTTTTCTTTGAACTAAAAACAATTTTTCTTAACATATCAAATGGAATTATAGTTAATGCCATTATTACAACAATTGTCCATTGACTTAAATTAAGAGGTGTGCATGAGAAGAAATCTCCTCCTACAAAAGTTAGAATAATTTGTACTACTATAATTATCCCCATAACTTTTAAGAATCCTTTGTTTTCATCTATATTTTCAAATATATTTAATCCTTCACTTCTAACATTAAATCCATTAAATACAGCAGTTAAAACAAAGAATGAGAAATATCCTGTTAAAAGAACACTTTGATTATTATCAAATAGTCTTATAAATATAGGAGCCTTTAAGAATATAAAGCTTATTAAGGCAACCCAAGCACCTGCGCAAAGTATCTGAATAAACATCTTTTTTGACACAATACTTTGTGTTCTTGATTTTGGTCTTTCCTTCATATATTCCTTAAGAGCTGGTTCTGCACCAAGAGCCATAGCTCCAAGCCCATCCATTATAAGATTTATCCAAAGAATATGAGTTATCGTAAGTGGTTGTTCTATTCCAAATAACGGTGCTATTGCACAAACTGTAACTGCAGCTACGTTTATTGTTAATTGGAACTTTATAAATTTTAATATATTGTTATATATTGTTCTACCATAAAGTATAGCACTTTCAATAGATTTAAAATTATCATCTAGAATTACTATATCTCCAACTTCTTTTGCTACATCAGTCCCAGAACCCATTGCAAATCCAACATCTGCTCTCTTTAAAGCCGGCGCATCATTAACCCCATCTCCTGTCATACCACAAACTAAATTAAGTTCTTGAGTAAGTCTTACCATTCTTGATTTATCTGTTGGAAGAGCCCTTGCTATCACCCTAAGATTTGGAAGTATTTTTTTAACTTCATCATCACTTAACTTATTAAGTTCTTCTGAGGTTAAGGCAATGTCAGTATCTTTTGTTATAAGATAACTATCCTTTGCAATAGCTACTGCTGTTTCTTTTCTATCCCCAGTTATCATAATAACTTGAACACCAGCATTTTGAACTTCCTTTATAGCTTGTCTAGCTTCTGGCCTTACGTCATCTCTAATTCCTACAAATCCAACTATAACTAAATCATCTGGAAGAGTGTCTTCAACTAAAGGCTTTTCACTTACAGCAAAAGCTAAAACCCTCATAGCCTTATCTGCCAATAAATCTATTTTCTTATTTATCTTATCTTTATCTATGCTTACTACATTTCCGTTTTTATCTACACATTTTTTAGCATTTACTAAAAGTCTTTCAGGAGCTCCTTTATAAACAGTTTTACCCTTTAACTGAGCTGCTGAATATTTATTAGTAGAATTAAACATTTGAGTTTTTTCAACTATAAGTTCTGAATATTTATCCATTTCTTCTTTAGTCAAAAAATTTAGAAGAGCTTTATCAGTAAGGTTACCACCTATAACATTATTTTTCTCATCAAACATAGCACCAGTATTTTTACCTATACAAAGTCCAATAAGCTCTTTTACTGTTTTGCTTTTTTCATAACTATTTTCTACGTTACCATCAAAAAATTCTACTACTTCTAATTTTCCCTTAGTTATAGTTCCTGTTTTATCGCTAAATAATACATTTAATGAACCTGCTGTTTCTATTCCTATTGGTTTTCTAACTAATACATTGCTTTGAAGCATTTTTGATGTATTTTTCATTAAAACTATAGCTATCATAAGCGGTAATCCTTCTGGAACTGCCATTACTATAATTGTTACTGATAGCATAAGAGTTTCTAGTAAATCTTTAATTACATACATGGTACCTAAATCAAAATAAGGAGCAAATCCACCTGCTGCTATTATTCTTTGTCCAATTAGTATAACTGCAATTACAACAGCACCAATATATCCAAATTTAGATATTTTTCCTGCTAAATCACTAAGTTTTACTTTTAAAGGACTATCAACTTCCTCAGCTGTCATATCTTTTGCCATAGATCCCATAACAGTGTTCATGCCTATCTTTTTAACTTTCATCAGACCATAACCACTGTAAACTACTGAGCCTCTAAATAAAGATGACTTATCTACAAAAGTGTCTCCTGTTATTGCAACTTCCTCACTATATATGTCATTATCTAAGCTTGCTGTTTTTTTACACTCTTCTGCCTCTCCATTTAAAGCTGAATTATCAACCTTTAAATCGTCCTCAATTAAAATACCGTCTGCTGGTATTTTATCTCCTGATTCTAAAACTACATAATCTCCAACTACTATATCATCTACTATTATTTCTATAGCTTTACCATTTCTATATACTTTACATTTATCCTTTTCTGCACCACTTTTAAGTTTTCTATACTCATTATCTGATGCAACTTCAGTCTTAGCTGATATAAAGGTAACTATTAAAATGGATATTCCAATACCAATAAGTTCTGACCATGAAGCATGACCTATAGCTGCCATAATTCCAAGAATAACTGCAATGGCTATTAAAAGCATTATCATAGGGTCCTTAAAAGCATCCCTAAATTTGTCTAGAAACGTTTCTGGTTTTGCTTCTTCTATTACATTTTTCCCATACTTTGCTCTATTTTCTTCAACTTCTTTATCATTTAGACCTTTTTGCAAATTGCGTCTCCCCTTTTCTAAACTAAATTTATAAAATAATAGAAGCTAAAAGCTTCTATTATCGTAGAATATTATTTACTATATTTTATTGATATAACGCTAAAACTCCATTAAGATCTGCTATCATACCTTCACCTAAGGCCTTAAATTGCCATTCTGATCCATCCCTATAAAGATTTGCAAATATTATAGATGTTGCAGTTGATCCATTTTCTTTTAAATTAAATTTGCAAATCTCTTTTTCATTATTTTCCACATCTAAAAGCCTTACATATGAATTATCTACCATACCAAAAGTTTGCCTTTTTTCTCTAGCTTTATCAATTGTAACTACAAAAACTATTTTACATATTTCGCTACTTATTTGAGATAAATCTATACTTATTCTCTCATCATCACCACTACCTATACCAGTTCTATTATCTCCTTCTAAAGTTATACCTCTTGATACTTTATTGTTAAAAAATATTACATTATCAACTGTATTAAATTTATCATTTTTATCTAATAAAAATGCTGCTATGTCTAAATCAAAAGAATCTCCTCCTTTTGAAATATCCCAGCCCGCTCCTAATATAACCTTTTTTAGTCCTGGATTTTTCTTTGTTAAATCTAAAATAGAGTTCTTCTCTAAATTTAATACCTGATTTTTGCCTTCTCCAAAGCTAGACATACTACCTAAATTTATCCCCATGAATTTACCTCCTAATTTTTATAAGAATTATACAAACTTCTCATAGAGCTTTGTTTCAACTCACCTAAGGCTGTAAAATTCCAATTGCGTTCTTCCCTATGAAGATCAGCAAATATTATTGCTGTATTGTTCTCCCCATCTTCTGATAAATTATATCTACAAATTTCTTTTTCGTTATTGTTAGAATCTAAAAGCCTAACATAACATCTTTTTATCATTTGGAAATTTTGTCTTCTTTCTTTTCCCTGATATATTACCACTGAAAAAACTATCTTAACGCATTCTGGAACTATCTCAGATAAATTTACAAATATTTTCTCATCATCTCCATCACCTTCGCCTGTTAAATTATCTCCGTTTAAAAATATGCCTTTCGCCTTTTTAGAAGCGTAATAAACTACATTTTTGTCAGATTTTATAAGTTTACCATTTTCATCTAATAAAAAAGCTACCAAATCTAAATCTATATTAAACCCATGTTTACTAGAATCCCATCCTGCAGCTAATATTATATTATTTATACTTGGGTTTCTTTTCGTTAAATCTAGTACATCATTTTTATTTAAGTTTAGAGGTCCTATACTTTGTCTTTCTACTTCTCTATATTCACTATTATTAGACCTTAAAGTATTATCATTAAAACTTTCTTGAGAATCCCCTTTCATGAATTTCTTCAAAAAATTTAATGCCAATAAAATCTCCCCCTTTTATTTTAGAGTTACATATATAAACTTAATATTCCATTTAAGTCAGCAATTTTGCCATCACCTAAAGCTTTAAAATGCCACTCGTTATTTTCTTTAAAAAGTTCTGCAAATATCACTGCTGTAGCTGTGGAACTGTCTTCTTTTAAATTAAATCTACATATTTCTCTTTCATCATTTTTTTCATCTAAAAGTCTTATATATGAATTATCAACCATACCAAAAGTTTGTCTTTTTTGAATAGCTTCAAATATACTAACCACAAAAACAATCTTTGATATGCTTGGCTTTATTTTTGCTAAATCTATTTCTATTCTTTCATCATCACCGTCTCCAGCGCCTGTTCTATTGTCTCCACATAATTTTATACCTTGACCTACCATGTTGTTAAAGAATATAACATCTTCGCCTACATTATTTACTTTTCCATTATCACCTAATAAAAAAGCTGATATATCTAAATCAAACGTACTACCATTTAAAGATATATCCCATCCTGCTCCTAACACTACCTTTTCTAAACCCGGCTCTTTTTTACTTAAATTTAAAATATCATTTTTCTTTAAATTTAATATATCCATACCACCATTTGAATTAGTATTTCCAAATCCATTTCCTAAATTTATAGCCATAATTTAGCCCTCCTCTTAAATATAAATAAAATTTATTTTTTTTATTTTATATAGCTTTTAAAGGGTACCTTAAAGTTTTAAAAAAATTAGATTACTAGTTAAGTTTTATATAATAATTAAAATTTTTACACCCTAACTTATATTAATTCCTTTAGGTAAAGTTTAAAAAACTATGTTAATAAGTTTTCATATTATGGTATTAGTATTATTGTAACATATAAATGTTTTATGTCAACATATAGCACTATTGATGAATATAAGCATAATATGAAAACTTTTATTTTTTACCTTTAAAATATATTTGTTTACAATTTGTTCAAATTATATAACTATTTTTCCTTTTAAATCCTTTTTTATATTTTCTAATCTTCCTATATTTTCATTTCTTTGAAGTCTATTAGCCTCCTCGATTGCTTTAGTATCCTCTATTCCCTTTAAAATAGTATTATATGTTTTTTCTAGAGTTTCTATATTTATAGAACTAGATGAAGCCATCTTAGCTATTCTTACAGACTGTGCTGCTGTATTTGTTGCATTTCTTTGAAGTAGTTCATTTGTTTTATCATCTAACTGTCTAATTGATTTAGCTTGAATTTCCTGTCTTTTAAGTATTATAGCCTGTGCTAAACATTGCTTAAAGATAGGAAGAGTTATAATAAATGATGAATTAATCTTTCTCATTAGATTAAAGTTTGACATTTGAATATTTTGTATAGCCGGAACTGCTTGAATTGCAACATTTTCTGCTACTCTTAAATCATAAACTCTTTGAGATAACATCTCCTTAGATAACTCAAGCCTTTGTAACATCATACGTTTTTCTTCTTCATTTATATTAGTAGCCATGCTATATTGGTTTATATAAGAATCTATTTCCTCAATAGCAAGTTCTCCTGCAACAATATACTTTTCTAAAAGCTTATAATATTCTACATTTCCATCAAATAATCTTTTAAGTCTATTATTAGATTCTCTTATCTCGCCTTCATATTTTCTAAGAATAACATAAACTTTTTCAACTTCCATTCCCATAGTATCATACTTTTGGAAAAGGTCTGCTACTGATGTTTGAACTTTTTTAAACATTTTTCCGAATAAAGAAGGCCTTTTTTCCTTTCCATCTACATCCTGAAGCTCTTTTACATCAAATTTATCCATTATTCTTGTTAAACTACCAAGCATTTCTGTTGCTTCTTCCGTTTTTACAGCCTTCATTGAGTTTAAAAGTTCATCTGACACCTTTGATATACCTTCGCTTGCTCTTTGACCAAATTGAAGTATGGAATTTGGATTTTCCACATTAACTTCGCTAGTTAAATCTTGAACTTCTTTCATACTTCTTAGTTGCTTTTTATATTCATCTACTTGATTAAACATATAATCATTATTTGATATTTGGTTATTTGTGTTATTTGCAACCTGTATATTACTATTATTCATTTCATTCATATTATTTATATTCATTTGACCTTGATTCATATTAAAGTCATTTGTGTAGTTACTTCCATTCATATACTGGTCATTATTTATACCATTATTCATATTTTGCATATTACTATTCATTGAAGTATCATTATTTTGGGTATCATAATTCATTAAATTATCATTATTATATTTTATAGCCATCCCCTCCTTTGTGTTGCTCATAATATTATTTCCATCTTGTATGTTGTTTCCTATATTTATATGACTTCCATTATTATTTCCTATATTATTCATGCTACTTTCCTCTCTTTTATTGTTTAAAATTTAAAAAATTTAGATAAAGCCTCTACTTTTCCTTTTATATTTTTTACTAGTATTAACTTTTTATATTTTGATTCATACTCCATTTTTTCAAGTCGTATATAATTAAACCTATCTTTTCTTATTATCTTATTTAAATTAGTTAAACCTGAAGGGTTAAAAATTATTATGTCAATTCCTATCTTATGGATATACCCAAGAAGCATAATCATAGAATCGGATATTGTGTTCTCATCATCTAAGTATATAACTATTTTAGGAATATTAGATGTAAAATCGAAGTTATCTATAAGTCTAACTATAAGGTCGTTTAATGACAACACAAGGGCTAAAAACTTTAAAATTTCTTCATTTCCTAAGTTTTTTTCAAAAAGATTCTTATCTAAAATAGTTTCATTAAACTTTTCTAAAATAAAATTTTGAATCTCTTCATTATATTTAGAAAATTTATACATGGGAAGTTTTTTTATTGCTTCTATATCAAATGTTCCGTCTCCTAACTTACAAAACATCATTTTATACATATCATCATTAAACTTTTCATCTCGTGAAATATATCCTGTATTAAAAAACAATGTGTTTTTATTTTCTGTACAATATCTTACAAGTCTTTGATACTCTAAAATATCCCTATACTCACCATCTATTTTATAAAAAAAGCAAGGCACCTTTACAGTATTCCCCTCTACCTTAAATCCTTGCCTTAATTTTGCAGGTTCATCAAAATAAATAAAAATATCTTCTAAAATAGTATCAAATAATATAGATTTAGTATATCCATTTCTAAACTGCCAAGGCTTAAATATATTAACATCAGAAAAAAGCTCTTGTTGTATATCTTTTTGAATTTGTTTTGTTATAGTCTGAGCTTTATCTATTTCTTCTCCTTTAGAAGCCCTTTCTTTAAAAGATTCTACATCCAATATACTTAAACTTTTGATGCATTGACTTAGAGTATCCCTATCTATTTCATTAAAATATTCTTCCTTTAGGGGGTTTATATATAAAACATCAAAATCCATTAAATAAAGCATTATTAAAAAATATATATCATGTTTTTCTACATTTCCATAATAAATGCATTTAGGATTCATCTCATTATTAAAATCAATATCCTTTAAATAACTATATGCCCATACTATAAGTTTTGTTATAAAATTATTTCTAACACTTTCATTAAAGAAATTCTCATTATTTATAGCAAGAGGTATTACATATTCTAAAGCTTTTAAGAAACTCTCATTTATTTCTTTATTATTTAAAATATTTATTTCTTCTTTAGAAATATTATATACATCCATGTTGCCTATCTCTTTATATATATAATCTATAAGCTCCATTTCTGCAATCAAAGGAAGTGAATTATCAAATATAATAGTTATCTCTTTATTTTCATCAAACTTTTTTTCTAAGGTTTTTAAAACATTATTATAATTATTAGTATTATCCACTCCTATAAACCTATAAAATACTGGTTTAAATTTATTATTACTTATATTCCTTCTATTATATTTGCTTCTAAATATTCTTTCTATTACTTCCTCTAACTTTATCTTCAAACTTTTCACCTCTCTAAAATAATATTTATGTTAAATTATAGCACTTTTTTCTATTTAATCTATATTTTTTAACAACACGTCAAATTTATTTTAAATATATTCTCTCTATTTCCTTATAAAATTTAATTATTATTTCTTCTTTAATTAATATATTTATTATATATGTGTCATCCTCTCCTAAAAGTTTTATAAATTCACTATATTCTATATAGTTTTCTGTCTTTCCATATATTTTTATAGAACTAATAAAGTTTTCTGTTATCATAAGGGAATTTAAATTATTTATAGCTATTGATATTATTTGCCTAACCCTTTCTCTTGTTAATCCATAATTATTTGCTATATCCTGAAGAGTTCGATTTTCATAATACCTTAAAACTAATATAGACTTTGTCCTATCACTTAATGACTCCTTAAAGTCCTCTAATATCTCTTTGGGTGATTTTAAAGAACTTACTTCCTTTAATAATTTTTCTAAATCACTATTTTTTAAGCAAGTTATATCCTTTATTTCTTTCCCTTCTATATCTTTTATTAAAATATCGGTAACATTACAATTTATTTTAAATATTCTACATAGTTTAGCTAAAGATAAATCCTTTACAAAGTTATATAGCTTACCAGTATCAAAAAAACCATTATTTTTATCTTCTACTGCACGAGATTTTAAGACTCTTATAATATCATCTATCTTAGCTTTCCCAACGCCCTTAGTATTTTTAAAATCCTGTAATAATAAATCATCTATTTCCCCTATATACTTAACTTTATGCTTTCTACAAAAATCCTTAAATCTATTATATTTATCCTGCCAAAACACATGAACTATCTCTTGGTTCTCATTAGAAAAGTCTATATTTTTAAAATAATAAAATTTATCTTTTATATATTGTTTATCAGAATATACTTCTTCTAATCTTAATATAATAGCATCTATTTTTCCTCTACCAACTCCTTTTATATTTTCAAATTCCTTAAGAACATTCTTATTTAAATCTTTTAATAGCTTGTACTTATTGTTTCTACAAAACCTTCTGAAATTATAAAATTTATTGTGGAAAAAAATATCTTCTATAAGAAAGTTATCTTCTATAGTTTCATTCTTAAGACTATTATCTTCCTTTTTAGAAAGAGGTGCTTTTAAAGCTTCCTTATAAACATTTTCTTTATTATAAATAATCTTCATATATTCCCCTCCTCTTATAACCATGTCTTTATCTTAAGAAAATTTTATCACAATAAACTAAAGTTTTAAACAAAAACCCATTAGTTTTACACTAATGGATTTTTAAGTTAATATATGTACTCCTTTAAAAGAGAATCAAATTCTCTTATTTCATGCCAATTATAATAACTTATATTATCTTTAGAATGATAGTTTTTAAATTTATTCATTGATACCTTACACTTATCTTTATAGTTTAACTCTACTTTTAAAAACTCGTCATCTAAAATAACAATATCAGTAACCTCAGAAAATTCTATGTTATCATCTTGATAATAAAATCTAACTCCACTAGCAAGTAACTCTTTAAATTTTTCTTCCATAACTATCTTTGCCTTCCCCTTTAAATTTATTCCTTACTAAATGTTTTAACATCTTACTGGATGTAATTCAACTATATTTTTAATATTAGTTATACTTAATGTTTATTAATCTTAGAATATGCTATACCTGTATAAAAAAAGATATGAAACTCATATTTATATTTATATAATTAAAAAATAATATATA
>CAUWNL010000072.1:0-14083 GCA_963559995.1 uncultured Sarcina sp. | reverse complement strand
AGTTCCTCTCCAAGAGGTCCCAGCTTCTGTAACTCCTAAATGAAGAGGATAATCCATTTTTTCAGAAGCTAATCTATAACTATTTATCATTGTTTCTATATTAGATGATTTAATTGAAACAACTATATCGTAAAATCCAACTTCCTCCAATATTTTAACATGAGTTAAAGCACTTTCAACTAAAGCCTCGGGAGTCACTTTTCCATACTTTTCTAAAAGTTCTTTTGAAAGAGATCCTGAATTTACTCCTATTCTAATTGGAATATTTTTTTCCTTACACGCTTTTGCTAAAGTTTCAACACGTTCTCTATTTCCAATATTACCTGGATTTATTCTAAGGGCAGAAACCCCATTTTTTATAGATTCTAATGCTAATTTATAATCAAAATGAATATCTGCAACTAAAGGGATTTCTATTCTCTTTACTATTTCTCCTATAGCCTTTGCAGCTTCCATATCTAAAACTGCACATCTAACTATATCACAACCTGCAACTTGTAATTCTTTTATTTGTTTTATAGTAGCTTCCACATCCCTAGTATCAGTATTAGTCATAGATTGAACTGAAACTCTATTATCTCCTCCAACTAATACATTTCCAACTCTTATTACTCTAGTTTTTCTTCTTTCCATATTTTTATCAACTCCTATTTTATAAAACAGGGAATATTATGTCTTTTAATGTTACTACTACCATAAGCATCATTAAAATCGCAAATCCAACACTGTTTACCACTCCTATAAATTTTTCTGGTATTTTCTTTCTTGTTATAACTTCTAACAATTGAATTAATATAAGGCCACCATCTAATGCTGGAAAAGGTAGAAGGTTAAAGACAGCCAATTGAATACTCATAAATGCAGTAAACTCCATAAGTGTCCATATTCCAGCCTTTGCAGCTTGACTTGACATTTTAACAATGGTTATAGGGCCCCCTATATCAGTTTTAAAGTTAGCTTCTCCACTAATCATCATTTTTAAAGATTTAAAAGTTTGACTTATCATTGTTAATGTTTCTTTAAAACCTTGAGATATACTCTCTATTAAAGTAGGCCTTTCAGCAAATTCATGTGTTATTCCAATTATGGTGCTTCCAGCTTCATTAACAACTGGAGTAACATCTTTAATAAGTCTTTCACCATTTCTTTCTATTTCAATAGCTATGGTTTCTCCCTTTGATAAAACTATCCCCATCTTCAAATCACCTGCAGTATTTATTCTGCTATTATCTACCTTTAACAATTTATCTCCAGCCATAAGTCCTGCTTGCTCTGCTGGTGAATTTAAAGCTACCTCTGATATAACAGGCTTTGAAAATCCAAAATTAAAAGCTATTACTACAAAAATTATAAGAGCTAAAATATAATTCATTGTAGCACCTGCTGCAATTACTGAAATTTTTTGAAGAGGTTTTTTAGCATTAAGGGCTCTTTTATCTTTAATAGCTCCATCCTCTTCACCAAGCATTCTTACAAATCCACCAAATGGTAAAATTCTTATGTTATATTCAGTTTCCTTTCCTTTAAATCCAAATAATTTAGGTCCCATACCTATGGCAAACTCTTCAACACATATTCCATTTAACTTAGCTAATGTAAAGTGACCAAGTTCATGTATTATTATTAAAATACTAAACGCAACTAAAGCAAAAATCAAGTACAAAATTTTTCCCTCCTAAATTTCACTAACTATATTTTTTTATTATATATTCCCTAACACTTTTATCTAATTCTATTATGTTTTCCAATGTAACTTCTCTATTATTTTTAAATACTTCCATACATTCTTCAACTATTTTTGGAATATCTAAATATTTTATTTTTTTCTTTAAAAATAAATCTACACAAACCTCATTAGCTCCATTTAATATAGTAGGCATTAATCCCCCAATTTTTCCTGCCTTATAAGCTAATTTTAAGCATTTAAAAGTCTCCATATCTGGCTCATAAAAATTTAATTCTTTTATTTTATAAAAATCTAACTTTTCACTAATATTATTTCCACGAATAGGATACTTTAAAGCATATTGTATTGGAAGTCTCATATCAGGAACTCCAAGCTGTGCAATTACTGCTCCATCTTTATACTGAACCATTGAATGTATTATTGATTGAGGGTGAACAACAACTTCTATATTTTCATAACTACAATCAAAAAGCCAATGTGCCTCTATAACTTCTAACCCCTTATTCATAAGAGTTGATGAATCTATTGTTATCTTTTTTCCCATATTCCATTTAGGATGATTTAAAGCCTCCTCTAAAGTAACCTTTTCTAGCTCTTCTTTAGAGTATCCTCTAAATGGGCCACCAGATGCTGTCACTATTATTTTATCTACACTTTTCAAATCATTCCCTTGAAGGCATTGAAAAATTGCACTATGTTCCGAATCTACTGGAAATATTTTAACTCCATATTTTTTAGCTTCTCTTATTACAAGTTCACCTGCAACTACTAAAGTTTCCTTATTTGCAAGAGCAATATCTTTTTTACACTTAATAGCTTCTAATGTAGGTTTTAAACCTATCATTCCAACTATAGATGTTAAAACTATATCCACCTCTTCTAAAGTTGCAACTCTTATAAGACCGTCCATACCATAGAGTATTTCAAATTCTCCATCTAAAGTACTTTCTAAGCTCTTTAGCTTATCAAAAGCCTCTTTATTATTTATCGCAATAACTTTTGGTTTAAATTCCTTTATTATATCTAATACTAAGTCTATATTTTTATATGCACTTATCCCTACTAAGTTAAATTCTCCCTTATGAAATCGTAAAACATCCAAAGTTTGAGTTCCTATTGAACCTGTAGCTCCTAAAATGGAAATGTTTTTCATATACTAATTCCTCCTAAGTTATAAATAATAATTTACTTATAATTATATGTCTATTTTTTTAATTAGATAAAATCCTTTTAAATTTATCTATATGAACTTCATATTTATTTTATCCCATTATAACATTAAATACAATCTTTGTTATAATTTGCACAATAAAAAATCCATTATGTATTTTTAATAATTGAATTTTAAAAATACATAACGGATTTTTTATACTCCTTATACTTAAAGCTATAAATATATTATAAATGTTGCAACTGTTAGATATAAAAAAACTACAACACCTGCAAAAAGAACGCTGTCAAATCTATCTAATATTCCACCATGCCCTGGTATAAGATTACTATAATCTTTAACTCCAACATATCTCTTGATGGATGATGCTACTAAATCACCAAATTGACAGAATACCCCACATAAAGCTCCTATTACAAAGTAATTTACTATAGAAAATTCAGGGAAAAATTGATATATTATTATTCCATATATACCGCAAACTATAGTACTTCCCAAAACTCCACCTACAGAACCTTCTACTGTTTTTTTAGGGCTTACTCTTGGACAAAGCTTATGCTTTCCAAGATGTTTACCTGAATAATAAGCTAAAATATCGCATCCCCATGATGCTATAAGAGGTAACCACACTAAAAATTCTCCTCCTGGTTTCTCATTTATCAGTGTTATAAAACTAAAGAATATTCCAGCATAAATAAAACCTAATAAAGTTATAGCTACATCTATAAAATTATATTTTATGTTTAGTATAGGTATTATAAGAAGCACGAATGCCCCAACTATTATTAAATATGATAAAATAGTAAAATTATTTCCCGTTATGTAATAAACAACAAGGATGATATATCCAATTATTGATATAGGTTTTATATTTTTCAACTTAGATACTTTATAAAACTCATACATAGCCAGTCCTGATAATACTAAATTAGCATACTTTAACCATACCCCACCTAGAAATAAAAATACTATAAGGGGCAATAATATTAAAGCACCTAAATATCTATTATTTGACTTCAAAACCCCACCTCCTAACTTTTATTTTAGTCCTCCAAATCTTCTACTTCTATTTTGATAATCATAAATAGCTTCTATGAGATTTTTAGGCTTAAAATCTGGCCAATTTATGTCAGAATATGAAAACTCAGAATAAGCACATTGCCAAAGAAGAAAATTACTAATTCTTTGTTCTCCACTTGGTCTTATTATTAAATCTGGATCTGGAATATTTTTTGTATATAAATAATCATTAAACATGTTTTCATTTATATCATCTATAGTAAGCTTGCCATCTTGTACATTTTTAAATAAAGTTTTTATACCTCTTATTATGTCATCTCTTCCTCCATAATTTAATGCTATATTTAAAACTACTCCAGTATTATTTTTAGTTTTCTCAAAAGCGTCTTCTAAAGCTTTTCTGCATTTATCAGGAAGTTTAGTTAAATCCCCCATACTTTTTATTTTAACATTATTTCTATGCATTTCATCTAGTTCTCTTTTAAGATACTCAACTATTAAATTCATAAGAGCACTAACTTCATCCTTAGGTCTCTTCCAATTTTCAGTTGAGAAGGCGTATAATGTAAGATATTTAACTCCTATTTTATCACATTCTTTTACTATATTAATTATAGTTTCCACACCTGCTTTATGTCCCATAGTTCTTGGAAGATTTCTCGCCTTTGCCCATCTTCCATTACCATCCATAATTATAGCCACATGTTTAGGTATATTATTCATATCTAAAATTATTTCTTCATTATTTTTTGTATTTTCAATATTATTTTTTCCTCCAAAAAATTTTACCAATATCCACACCTCCTATAATAACTATATATAAAATAAAAAAAGCCTGCTAAAGAAGCAGGCCTTTTTATTTTACACTGACATTATTTCTTTTTCTTTAGCTACTATTATCTTATCTATTTCTTTAACAAAATTATCTGTTATTTTTTGTACTTCATCCTCAGCCTTTTTAACTTCATCTTCTGTTAATTCGCCATCTTTTTTAAGAGCTTTTATTTTATCATTAGCATCTTTTCTTATAGATCTTAAAGCTACTTTAGATTCTTCCCCTGTTTTTTTAACATTTTTAACAATAGTTTTTCTTGTTTCTTCTGTTAGTTCAGGTACTAATAATCTTATAACATTACCATCATTGTTAGGATTTATTCCAAGATCTGATTTTAATATAGCTTTTTCTATATCTTTCATTGTTGATTTATCCCAAGGTGTTACAACTAATAATCTTGGTTCTGGTGATGAAATGTTAGCTACTTGTGATATAGGGCACATGCTACCATAACATTCAACTTGTATTCTATCTAACATTGTTGGATTGGCTCTTCCAGCTTTCATTGTTAATAAATCTGATTTTAAAACTGAAATAGTTTTTGTCATTTTTTCTTGTAACTTATTCACTATGTCTTTAATCATAAAAACACTCTCCTATTTTTTAGTTATTATTGTTCCTATATTTTCCCCTTGTATTGCCTTTTTAATGTTTCCGTCCTCATCTAAAGCAAATACTAATATTGGAATATTGTTATCCATGCATAATGATGTTGCAGTAGAATCCATTACTTGAAGTTCTTTATCTAAGACTTCTATATAAGATAACTTATCATATTTTTTAGCATCACTATACTTATACGGATCCTTATCATAAACTCCATCAACTTTTTTAGCTAAAAGTATAACTTCTGCTTCTATCTCAGCTGCTCTTAACGCTGCTGTAGTGTCAGTTGAAAAATATGGATTTCCTGTTCCAGCTCCAAATATTACTACTCTTCCTTTTTCTAAGTGTCTCATAGCTCTTCTTCTTATAAAAGGTTCAGCAATTTCTTTCATTTCTATAGCCGTTTGAACTCTAGTACTAACTCCTAATTGTTCTAAGGAATCTTGTAATGCTAAAGCGTTTATTGATGTAGCTAACATACCCATGTAATCAGCAGTAGTTCTATCCATACCTTCGCCTTCTCTGCCTCTCCATATGTTACCACCGCCAACTACAGCGCCAACTTCAACACCCATATCCACTAACTCTTTTATCTCTTTAGCAATTCTCATAGCTACTGAAAAATCTATCCCAAAGCCATTTTTCCCTGCTAAAGCTTCCCCTGATAATTTAAGCATGACTCTTTTGAATTTACAAGTTTCCATATTAATCCTCCAACTTATTTCTATGAAATATTTTAAAAAAAGAGAACACTTTGTGTTCTCTTATATTACTATTTTGCTCCCATTTTAGCAACTTCTTCAGCGAAGTTTTCTTCTTTCTTTTCGATACCTTCGCCTCTTTCAAATCTGAAGTACTTTTCAATAGTTATAGGAGAACCTACTTCTTTTGATTTTTCTTCTAAATACTTAGCTATTGACTTATCGCCATCTTTAACCCAAGGTTGATCTAAAAGACAAACCTCTTTGTAGTATTTCTTAATTCTTCCTTCAACCATTTTTTCAACTATGTGTTCTGGTTTTCCTTCATTTAAAGCTTGTGCTCTGTATATTTCTTTTTCAGTTTCTAAAGCTTTATTGTCTACTTCTGATTCACTTAAGAATAAAGGATTTGCAGCTGCTATTTGCATACAAACATCTTTAGCAACTTCTTTTATTATATTTGATTCCTTATCACAAGCAACTTTAACTAAAACACCTATTCTTCCACCACCGTGAATGTAGCTTTGAATAACACCGTTTTCTAGAGATAACTTTTCAAATCTTCTAACAGTCATGTTTTCACCGATTTTAGCTATTAATTCTGTTAAAACTTCTTTAATAGTTTTTTCATTGTTAAATTTTTCAGCTATTAATTCTTCAACAGTTGTAGCATCTGTGTTTGCTGCTATTTCAGCTACCTTTGATGCAAATTCTATAAATTCTGTATTATCTGCAACGAAATCTGTTTCACAGTTAACTTCAACTATTGAACCTTTTTTCATGTCCTCAGATATGAAAGTTTTAACAACACCTTCTGCTGCAACTCTACCAGCTTTTTTAGCTGCTGCTGCTAAGCCTTTTTCTCTTAAAACTTCTACAGCTTTATCCATATCTCCATTTGTTTCTGTTAATGCTTTTTTGCAGTCCATCATTCCTGCACCAGTTCTTTCTCTTAACTCTTTAACTGCTTGAGCTGTTATCATAGTAAAAATCCTCCTAAAATACTAATTTAAAAGGCAAATGGAAATTTAACTTTCCACCCACCTCCAAGTTTTTAAAATTATTCAGCTAATTGTTCGCCTTGTCTTCCTTCGATTATAGCATCTGCCATTTTAGCAGTTATTAATTTAACGGCTCTTATAGCATCATCATTTCCTGGTATAACGTAATCTACTTCTTCCGGATCACAGTTAGTATCTACTATTGCAACAACTGGGATTCCTAAAACTTTAGCCTCTGCTATAGCATTTTTTTCTTTTCTTGGATCTACTACAAATAAAGCACCTATGTTAGTAGCATCTAAATTCTTAATTCCACCTAAGTTAGCTTCTAATTTAGCCATTTGATTTTTAAGTTGAGTAACTTCTTTCTTAGGTAAAACTTCAAAAGTTCCGTCTTCTTCCATAGCTTGTAATTGTTCTAATTTAGCTATTCTTGTTTTTATAGTTTTAAAGTTAGTTAGCATTCCACCTAACCATCTATTATTTACAAAGTGCATATTTGATCTTATAGCTTCTTCTTGTATAGCTTCTTGTGCTTGTTTTTTAGTTCCAACAAAAAGTATGTCTTTCCCTTCAGCAGCTACATCTTTAATAAAGAAATAAGCTTCTTCAGCTTTTTTCACAGTTTTTTGTAAATCTATTATATAGATTCCGTTTCTTTCTGTAAATATATATGGAGCCATTTTAGGGTTCCATCTTCTTGTTTGATGTCCAAAATGAACACCAGCTTCTAATAATTGTTTCATTGAAATTACTGACATTTATTTGTCCTCCTCAGAATTGGTTATTTCCTCCACTATCTTTTCTTTATATAGTTCTCTTCATAAGAAGTCACCACTATGTAAATAAGATAATGTGTGTATTTATTACCTTTGATAGTATACCATAGAGGAATTAAACTAGCAATAAAATTTTACATAAAAGTTTAAGTTTATTTATATAAAATAAGAGACCACCTTAAAAGGCGCTCTCCTTTAAAGTAAATCTTATTTTATTTTTTCTAATTCTTCCATAAGCTTCTCATTTAATATCTTTATATGAGTACCCTTCATTCCTAAGCTTCTAGATTCTATAACCCCCGCACTCTCAAACTTTCTAAGTGCATTTACTATAACTGATCTTGTTATACCCACCTTATCTGCAATCTTTGAAGCTACTAAAAGTCCTTCATTTGCACCAAGTTCGCTAAATATATGTTCCACGGCTTCTAATTCTGAATAAGATAACGTTCCTATGGCAAGTTGAACTATAGCTTTTTTTCTTGTCTCTTCTTCTAATTCTTCTTGCTTTGCTCTTAAAAGCTCCATTCCAACAATAGTTGCACTATGTTCTGCTAAGACTAAGTCATCATCATTAAAGTTTTCTCCGAATCTAGCTAACATTAAAGTAGCTATTCTCTCTCTATTTCCTATTACAGGTACTATAGTCGTTAACTTTTCTGATATACTACATTCACCTTCACCACTAAATACACACTCACCCTTACTTGGTAAATTCGATAAACTGTCTTGTATATTCAAAAGCTTAGCATTGTAATCCTCTGGAAACTTCTTATCTACTGTAACTTTATGTTTCATAATATCACACTCAAATTTCCCCGAGAATTTATAACCTAAAATCTTACCTTTTTTATCAACTAAATAAACATTACAATCCATAACATCACTTAATACTTCACATATATCGTAAAATGCAACTGCATCAGTTCTTGATTTTTGCAATATTTTATTTAATCTTCTTGTCTTATTAAGTAGTGTAGACATACTCTTCCTCCATACTGCAATTTTAGAAATTTTTTTAATTTTCTAATAATATAACTTTATTTAAATAGTATCATAGGAATAGACACTTTTCAACATTTATTCTACTTAATACGCTTCTTTCATATAGTAAGATTAAATTATTTAAGTTATATTTAGAAGAAATTATTCCTCTTCCTCTTTTTTTACTAATTCTTTTCTCTCTTTACACTCTGAATTACTACACTCTAAATATTCACCTTTAGTTTTTGAATATTTTTTAACCATTATAGAACTACATTTATGACATTTTTCGTTTGTAGGTTCACTCCAACTTACAAAATCACATTGTGGGTAATTAGAACAGCCATAAAACCTTCTTCCTTTTTTGCTTCTCTTTGCTACAATTTTTCCCCCACACTTAGGACATATTGCATCTATTTCTTCTATTATAGGTTTTGTATTTTTACATTCAGGATATCCAGGACATGCTAGGAAATCTCCAAATCTACCATGTTTTATTACCATAAGCCTTCCACATTTATCACAAGGAACATCACTTACCTTATCTTCAATTACTATCTTGCAAATCTCTTTCTCAGCTTTATCTATAGCTTCCTTTAATGGATTAAAAAACTCAGCTACTGTATCTTTCCAATTTTCTTTTCCAATTTCAATACAATCTAACTTTCTCTCCATTTCAGCTGTAAAATCTGCATCTACAATCTGATTAAAATATTCAGAAACTATATTATCAACTATAAATCCTAGTTCTGTAGGAATTAAATTTTTCTTCTCTCTTTGAACGTATTTTCTATCTACTAGTGTTGATATTGTAGGCACATAAGTACTTGGTCTCCCTATTCCCTTTTCTTCTAAATGTTTAACAAATGACGCTTCTGTATATCTTGTAGGTGGCTGAGTAAAATGTTGCTTCCCACTTATTGACTCTTCTTTTAGTATCTCTTCTTCATCAATAGGTGGAAGTAATGCCTCTGTTTCATCCTCTTCCCCTAAATACTCATAAAGTTTCATAAATCCATCAAACTTTATGTTAGATCCACTAGCTCTTAAAGTATAATCCCCATTCTTTATCTCTATGCTGTTAGTATTTAATACACATGATGCCATTTGACTTGCTACATACCTTTTCCATATGAGAGAATATAACTTAAACTGTTCTGTTGATAAATTCTTTTGGGCAACTTCCGGAGTTATTTCAATGTATGTTGGTCTTATTGCTTCATGAGCATCTTGTATATTCTTTTTACTCTTATAAACCCTTGGTGACTCTGGAGTATATTCATTTCCATATACCTCATTTATAAATCCTAAAGCTTTCTCTTGTGCCTCCTTAGATATTCTAATAGAATCTGTTCTCATATAGGTTATAAGCCCTACAGTTCCATACCCCTTTACTTCAACTCCTTCGTAAAGTTGCTGTGCTATAGACATTGTTCTTTTTGTCATAAAGTTTATCTTTTTACTAGCATCTTGTTGAAGTGTGCTAGTTGTAAAAGGCGGAAGAGGATTTTTATTTTTTATTCCTTTTTTAACTTTCTTAACTACATAATCATTTTTTTTAAGCTCATTTATTATGAATTCGCTTTCTTCTTTAGTATTTATTTCTATTTTCTTTTTATTTTTAGATACTAACTTAACTACAAATGCTTTCTTATCTTTTTTAAGTTTTATATCTACTGTCCAATATTCCTTAGGAATGAACTTTTTAATTTCCTCTTCTCTATCACATATTATCTTAAGGGCTGCTGATTGAACTCTTCCTGCACTTAATCCCCATTTAATATTTTTCCAAAGTATAGGACTTATTTCATACCCAACCAATCTATCTAAGACTCTTCTTGCTTGTTGAGCATCTACTAGATTCAAATTTATAACTCTTGGATTTTTTATAGAATCTTTAACTGCAGTTTTAGTTATTTCATTAAATACTATTCTGCATTTTTTATTATCCTCAATTTGAAGGGCATTGGCTAAATGCCATGAAATAGCTTCTCCCTCCCTATCTGGGTCAGTTGCAAGATATATTTTATCACTTTTTTTTGCTAATTTTTTTAATTTATTTAAAAGCTGACCTTTGCCTCTTATTGTTATATATTTTGGTATATAACCACCATCTATATCCACACCTAATTGACTTTTAGGTAAATCTCTTATATGCCCCATAGAAGCTTCTACTATATAATTTTTTCCTAAATATTTCTCTATAGTCTTCGCTTTAGCTGGCGATTCAACAATTACTAAATTTTGACCCATCATAATCCCTGAAAAATTCAGGGCTTCACCCCCTTAAATCCTATAGAATTTTTGTATAACAATTTCCATATATATTTATTATTCTATTTTCAAATTGCAATTCACATAATAACTCATGTATAATAGATGTGTCAATATTAACTACTTTAATAATTTCATCTATATCTAGAATTTTTCCATTTAATTTGTTTAATATTAATTCCTTTAAACCATTACACTCATTATGCTTTTTAAAATTACAGTCAATAGAAAGATTGTACAACATGTCATCTATATTTGTAAATAGATATGCTCCATCATTTATCAATCTATTGCATCCTACGCTTTGAGATGAAAATAAATTTCCTGGAACTGCAACTACATCTTTTCCTTGTTCTATAGCTTGAGAGCAAGTTATTAAAGATCCACTTTTGGCTCCTGCTTCAATTACTATAACACCTTTTGATAATCCACTAATTATCCTATTTCTCTTTGGAAAATTAAACTTATATGGTGGGGTTTTAGGTAAGTATTCTGTTATTATAACTCCGTTTTTTTCAATATCTTTATATAATATATTATTATAAGCAGGATAACAAATATCTATTCCACATCCTAAAATTGCAGCATTGTAAAAATTATTTTTAGTACATACTCCATGGGCTACTGAATCAATGCCTAAAGCACCTACACTTACTATATTAATTCCTCTCTTTCCAAGTTCTGTTGCAATATTTTTAGTAATTTCTTTTCCGTAAGAAGTGCACTTTCTAGAACCTACTATTGCTAAAGATATATTATTATTTAAAGGCCTTATATCTCCTTTATAAAACAAAGAATATGGTTTATCATCAATATCTTTTAACATTTTTGGATAATTATCATCAAAAAAACTAACAAATTTATACTTCTTTTTTTCTATATCCTTTAAAATACAATCTATAACACCATTTTCTAAATCTACATCTAATTCCTTTAAAAATTTATTACTTTCTTTAGATAAAAATTTTCTATTTTCATATATTTCTTTTTCATTTTTCATATTTTTAAGTAACACAAATTTTCTTTTATTACTTATCTTAATCATAGAAAACCATATCTTATACATCAAAAACTCTTCCATTTTATATTATCTCTCCATTTATATTTTTTCTATAAATTAAAGCTTCATATATTTCACTTTTACTTAAGGTATCCTTTTTGTTTAAATCCATTATAGTTACTGCAAGTTTTATTATTCTATCTAAGGCCCTTGTACTTATACCTGTTTTATTATATATATTTTCTAATACACTGTGACAATTATCATCTATTTGTATAAATTTTATAATATCTCTATGAGACATCTGTGAATTATATTTTAAATCATTATTTTTAAATCTATAACTTTGCCTTTCTCTAGCCTCTAAAACCATATTCTTAGGATCTAATAGTTCTCTATTTTCTTTACTCTTATTAATTTTCTCATAAGGAACATAGCTTACAAAAGAAAACATATCTATTCTATCTAACATAGCTTTTGATAATTTATTTTGATACCTTACTCTATCCACTTCTCTACAAGTACATTCTCTTCTATTTATTCCACTTAAATAATTTCTACAAGGACATGGGTTAAAAGCTCCTATAAATAAGAAATCTGTTGGATATTTTACAGAACCTGAGTTTCTAGTTATATTTATCTCTTTATTTTCTAAAGGTTCTCTTAAAGATTCTATAATTTTTTTATCAAACTCTAACAATTCATCTAAAAAAAGGACTCCATTATGAGCTAAAGTTACCTCACCAACTCTTAAATCTCTCCCTCCACCAAGTAACGATACTTTTGTTGTAGTATGATGTGGACTTCTAAATGGTCTTTTATCTATAATGTGATCTCCGTTTAAAAGTCCTGAAACACTATATATTTTTGTACTTTCTAAGGATTCTTTATAAGTTAAACTTGGCATAATATCTGTTATAGCTTTTGCAAGCATTGTCTTTCCTGACCCTGGAGGCCCTTGAAATATTAAGTTATGATTTCCTGATGCACTTATAATTAAAGCCTTTTTAGCAGTTTCTTGACCGCATATATCGAAAAAACTGTTTTCTATATTTTCTTTTACTTTTACCTTTTTTCTTTTAAAGGTCTTCCTATTTTTTTCTTCTAAAAAACTTATAACTTCTTTTAAGTTTTGAAATCCATATAATCTTGCTCTCTCTAAAACAGAGCACTCATAACAATTATCTTCTGGTAATATGAATTCTTTTTCACCCTTATCCATAGCTCCAATTACAGAGCAAAGAGCCCCTTGAACCGCTCTTATATTCCCACTTAGGGATAATTCCCCTATTAATATATACTTCTCTATATCTTTCTTCTCTATCTGATTACTTTCTATAAGTATTCCTAGAGCTAAAGGTAGATCAAACATAGAACCAACTTTTTTTAAGCTAGCTGGAGCTAAATTAACAGTAATTCTTCCTAAAGGAAAATTAAAACCACTATTTATTATTGCTAAACGTACTCTTTCCTTAGCCTCTTTTATTGATGCATCTGGAAGCCCAACTATATTAAATGATGGCATTCCCTTTGAAATATCCACCTCAACATTAACTATAAATCCATTTATTCCATTAAAGCTTGCGCTATTTAAGCTAATAGTCAAAAAAACACCTCCTTTATAAATATTCATTACCATTTAAGTTTTATTTAATCAACAATTGTCTTAAAATTAAATTTAATGTTAAAAATATTTATCATGGAGGTGTTTTTTTGAAAAATTTTAACAAGGATATTGGTAATCTAGGTGAAGAATTATCTATAGAATATCTAAAATGTAATAACTATAAAATTCTTAGTAAAAACTTTAGATGCAGTAAAGGTGAAATAGACATTGTAGCTATTAAAAATTCTATTATTTCTTTTGTAGAAGTCAAATCTAGGTTCTTTACTTCCTTTGGAAATCCTATTGAGGCAATAACTTACTCTAAGGAATTAAAAATAATAAATTCTGCAAAATATTATGTATTTAAAAATAATCTTTATAATTATAATATAAGATTTGATGTAATTGAAATTATTTTT
>CAUWNL010000071.1:0-14542 GCA_963559995.1 uncultured Sarcina sp. | reverse complement strand
AAAATAAAGAACCTATATATTTTATAAAAAATCTAAACAATTCTAAGGAAATTATGTTAAAATACCATTAGGAAAGGAACTAAAATATGACTATTAAAAACTTAAATAAAGAAAAATTTATAAAAATCACTTTAGATGAAGTAATTCCTTATATGAATACAAAAATCTTAGGAAGTGATTACAGATATTTTGATACAATTGATTCTACAAATACATACTGCAAAACACTTGCTAAATCTAATGCTAAAGAAGGGACTTTAGTAATTTCAGAAGAACAAACAAAAGGTATAGGCACAAAGGGGCGTTCTTGGTCTTCTCCTAAAGGATCTGGTCTTTGGTTTTCTATACTGCTTAGACCTAAAATGACTGTTTCTGATCTTGGAAAAATAGTTATAGTAACCTCTTCAGCTCTTTGTAAAACATTTGAAAACTTAAAGGTAAACTCAAAAATCAAATGGCCTAACGATATATTAGTAAATGGCAAGAAACTTTGTGGCATTTTAACTGAAGTTAAATTAAAGGGTGATTATATAGATTATATAATCCTTGGTATAGGTATAAATGTAAATGTAAATTATACAGACTTTAATGATAACTTAAAATTAACTGCAACCTCTCTTAAAATAGAATTATCAAGGGAAATCTCTAGGCCCTATATTCTTGGAACATTTTTGAATTTTTTCGAAAGGTTTTATACTGAGATGCTAAATAATTCATCTTTGGAATATTTCAAAATCTATAAAGAAAATTCATTTATTATAAATAAGACTGTTAATATAATAAAAAATAACAATATAGAGTCTGTCACAGTACTAGATTTTGATTTGGAAGGCTTTATAATAGTTAAAGATTTAAATGGTGTTATAAAGAAAATTTCTTCTGGGGAGGTTTCATTAAGATTTTAATAAAATATAAAAATAAGAAAGTAGATGATAATATCTACTTTCTTATTTTAATTTATTTCTAAACTACCAAACTTTCTAAATCTATCATATCTAGCCTTTAAAAGATCAGTAATATTCATTTTTAAAAGAATATTCAATTCTTCTAAAAGTTCTTTTTTTATATTATTTGCAACTAAAGCTACATCTTTTTCTGCTCCACCTTTTGGCTCAGGTATTATTTTTTCTATTATACCTTTCTCTAATAAATCAAAGGATGTCATGCCCATTATTTCAGCTACTTCTTTAGATTTTGATGGATCTTTAAATAATATTGAAGCAAATCCTTCTGGTGATAGCACTGAATATACTGAATTCTCCAGCATCCAAACTCTATCTGAATTTGCAAGACCTATAGCTCCACCACTTCCACCTTCTCCTATTATTATAGAAATTATTGGAACTTTAAGCATTGACATTTCAAGAAGATTTCTAGCTATTGCCTCTCCCTGACCTCTCTCTTCTGCTCCAACGCCACAATAAGCTCCAGCTGTATTTATAAAACATATTACTGGCCTTTTAAACTTTTCAGCCTGCTTCATAAGCCTTAATGCTTTTCTATAACCTTCAGGATGTAAAGATCCAAAGTTTGTTTCTAAATTTTCCTTAAGATTTTTACCTTTTTGTATTCCTATAACAGTAACCGGAATATCTGTTAAAAAAGCAATACCACCTACCACAGCTTTATCATCTCTAAAATTTCTATCTCCGTGAAGTTCAAAAAAATCTTTAAAAATCAACTTTATATAATCTAAAGATGTTGGTCTTTGAGGACTTCTAGCTATAGATAGTCTTTCCCATGCAGTTAATTTTTTGTTAATCATCTCTTAAAACCCTCCTTAGAGCAATGAATATTTAATATTCTTATAAGGGTCATTCGTAAATCTTGCCTTTCAACTATTGCATCTACAAAACCTTTTTCTAAAAGAAATTCTGCACTTTGAAAGTCCTCTGGTAAACTCTCTTTTATTGTTCCCTCAATAACTCTTCTTCCAGCAAAACCTATAAGAGCATTTGGCTCTGATAAAATAATATCCCCAAGCATTGCAAAGCTTGCTGTAACCCCACCTGTAGTTGGATCAGTAAGAACAGTTACATATAATAACCCTTTCTCACTATGCCTTGCTAAGGCTGAACTTATCTTTGCCATTTGCATAAGAGAAATTATCCCTTCCTGCATTCTAGCTCCACCTGATGTTGTAAATATTATGATAGGTAAATTTTCTTCTGTTGCTCTTTCAACAGCTAAAGTTATCTTTTCTCCAACTCCAGCCCCCATGCTTCCCATCATAAAGTTAGAATCCATTACACATATTATATTTTTTATTCCACCAATATTTGAATATCCAGTTACAACACCTTCATTTAATCCACTTTTCTCTCTACTATCCTTTAGTTTCTTATCATAGTTTGGAAAATTTCCTACATTGTTAGATTTAATTTCTTTGTTAAATTCCTTAAATGTATCCGTATCGCATATAGTGTTTATTCTTTCATAAGCACCTAACCTAAAGTAACCATGACAATGATAGCAAATCCCATTATTTTCTTCTAAGATTTTAGAATATAGTATCTTTCCACACTTATTACATTTTGTCCAACAACCATCTGGAACATTTGGACTATTTGTCTCATCTTTAGCAATATTAACAGTTGCATATTGCCTTTTTTTAAATATTCCCATATAAAATCACCATCACATATTAAATTCCTTACTTATAAAGCTAGTATCAAAATTTCCTGATTTAAAAACTTCATTGTTTAATATATCAAATTGGAAATCTATATTACTTTCAATTCCTTCTATAACAAATTCCTCTAATGCTCTTATCATCTTATGTATAGCTTCATTTCTATCTTTTCCGTGAACTATAAGTTTTGCAATCATGGAATCATAAAGAGGTGGTATAGTATATCCTGAATAAACAGCAGTATCGACTCTTACTCCATTCCCTCCTGGTATATTTAAGAAAGTTATCTTACCTGGACATGGTGCAAAGTTTCTATATGGCATTTCTGCATTTATTCTACACTCTATTGCGTGACCTCTTAAAACAATATCTTCTTGCTTAAATGATAATTTATTATTATTTGCAATACTAATTTGTTCTTTTACAATATCTACAGATGTTATCATTTCAGTTACTGGATGTTCTACTTGAATTCTAGTGTTCATTTCCATAAAATAAAACTCTCCACTTTTGTCTAGTAAAAATTCCATAGTTCCTGCATTAACATATCCTGCAGCCTTTGCCCCATTTATAGCAGCCTTCCCCATCTTTTGTCTTAACTCTTCAGTTAAAACCTTAGCTGGTGCTTCCTCTAAAACTTTTTGATTTCTTCTTTGTATTGAACAGTCTCTTTCTCCTAAATGAACAACATTACCATGATTATCGGCTATTATTTGAAACTCTATATGTCTAGGATTTTCTATAAATCTTTCCATATATACTGAATCATCACCAAAATTTGTTGCACCCTCGCTTTTAGCAGTGTAAAAAGCATTTTCAAGTTCTTCTTCATGTCTTACAAGTCTTATGCCTTTCCCTCCACCACCTGATGATGCTTTTATCATTATAGGATAACCAATCCTTTTAGCTTCTTTTTTTGCTTCTTCAAAAGTCTCTATTATTCCCTGGCTTCCTGGTATAACAGGAACATTTGCCCTTGTCATAACTTCTCTTGCCATAGACTTATTTCCAAGTAAATCTATAGTTTCTGATTTAGGACCTATAAACTTTATATTACAAGCCTCACACATAGCAGCAAAAGTTGCATTTTCTGATAAAAATCCAAATCCAGGGTGGATAGCATTGCTTTTAGTTGCCACAGCTGCACTTAATATATTAGTTGAATTTAAGTAAGAATCTTTAGATTTTCCTGAACCAATACATATTGCCTCATCTGCAAGTTGTGTATGCATAGCATCTTTATCTTGTTCCGAGTAAACCGCAACAGTTGATATTCCAAGCTCTTTACAAGCTCTTATTATTCTTACTGCTATTTCACCTCTGTTAGCTATTAGAATCTTTCTTATCATTAAAAATCACCTCTTTTATCCAACTATAAAGGTAAGTTCAGCTTCTGCTGCCTTTTTACCATCTACATAAGCAACACCCTTAGCAACTCCAACTTTACTTCTCATTTTTATAAGTTCTACCTCTAAAGTCAATGTGTCTCCTGGAACAACTTTTCTTCTAAATTTAGCTTTGTCTATCCCACCAAAATATACTATTTTACCTTTAAACTCATCCCTTGATAATAAAGATACTGCTCCAGCTTGAGCTAATGCTTCTATTATTAAAACCCCCGGCATAACTGGTTCTTGCGGGAAATGCCCTTGAAAGAAATTTTCATTCATGGTAACATTTTTCTTTGCAATTATTTTATCTCCTTCAATACACTCAACTTTATCTATTAATAAAAATGGGTATCTATGAGGTATTATTTCCATTATTTCTTTAATATCCATAACATTCTCTTCCTTGCTTTAATCTATTTTATTTTAAATAGTGGTAATCCAAATTCTACAATATCATCATCTTTACACATTATTTCAACTATTTCTCCATCATATTCTGATGTTATTTCATTCATAATTTTCATAGCTTCAACTATGCAAAGAACATCTCCTTTTTTAACCCTATCACCAACTTTAACATAAGGGTCTTCCCCTGGGGAAGATGAACAGTAGTAAGTACCAACTAAAGGTGACTTTATAACCTTTAAGTTCTCATCATCTATTTTTTCCTTTTTAATGTTTTCTTCTATTTTATGTTCAGATTTCACTTCACTATTTTCATGACTTTTTAAAAGTTCATTTGCAAAGCTATGGTTTTCAGTGTTTTTAACTACAGGTTCCTCTTTATAATTTTGAGGAACCTCTAAATTTTTATTCATCTTTAATTTAATATCTTGACTTTCAAGTTCAAAGCACCTTAAAGATGATTTATCTATTATATCTATTAATTCTTTGACTTCACTATAATTTAACATAACTTACTCTCTCCATTTTTTGAAAATAATACTTCCATTGTGGCCACCAAATCCTAATGAATTTGACATTGCATATTCAACATTTTGTTCTCTTCCCACATTTGGAATATAATCTAAATCACAATCTTCATCTTTATTTTGTAAGTTTATAGTTGGAGGTAAGAATCCTTCTCCTATAGCTTTTATAGATGCTATTGCCTCTATTGCACCAGCTGCTCCTAAAAGATGTCCTGTCATGGATTTTGTTGAACTTATTGGAATATTTCTAGCATTTTCACCAAATACTTTTTTTATAGCTAGAGTTTCTACCTTGTCATTTATTTTTGTAGAAGTTCCATGGGCATTTATATATAAAGATGCATTCTCATCTATCCCTGCTTCCTTCATAGCCATTCTCATAGCTTTTGCAGCCCCTTCTCCATCTGGACAAGGTGATGTTATATGGTATGCATCACAAGTTGTTCCATATCCTACAACCTCACCATATATTTTAGCTCCTCTTTTTAAAGCACTTTCAAGTTCTTCTAAGATAACTGTACCTGAACCTTCACCCATAACAAAACCACTTCTATCGCTATCAAATGGTATAGATGCTCTATTTTTATCTTCTGATGTACTAAGTGCTGTTAATGATTGGAATCCTGCAATTGAGAATCCATCTATTGAGCTTTCAGAACCTCCTGCTACAACTATATCTGAATAACCATGTTTAATTGATCTATAAGCTTCTCCTATACAGTTAGTAGATGTTGCACAAGCTGTTACTATACTTATACAATTTCCTTGAAGACCAAACTCAATTGCTATATTTCCAGCTGCCATATTACATATTAACATTGGTACTGCAAAAGGAGATATTCTTTTAGGTCCTTTAAAAGCTAAAGTTTCAACTTGTTGTTTAGCAGTTCCAATTCCACCAACTCCAGTTCCAAATATTACTCCAATTCTATCTCTATCTATATTTTCTAAATCAAGACCACTATCTTCTAGTGCTTCTTTTGTTGAAGCTATTGCAAATTGTGAATACATATCTAATCTTTTTGCTTTTTTCTTTTCCATGTATTTTTCAACTTCAAAATCCTTAACCTCAGCTGCAAGCTTTGCTTTATATTCACTTATATCAAAATGAGTTATAAAATCTATTCCATTTCGTCCTGATTTTATTGAATCCCAAAACTTTTCTACTCCACATCCTACTGGCGATATTACACCAAGTCCAGTAACAACAACTCTTCTTGTCATATTTTTAAATCCTCCCCTTATATCATAACCATTCCGCCATCAACATTTATAACTTGACCTGTTATATAATCTGATAAGCTAGATGATAAAAATAAAACTAAATTTGCTACATCTTCAGTTGAACCCATTTTTTTCATAGGTATTGTTTGAAGAATCATTTCCTTCACTTTATCAGATAATCCATTTGTCATATCTGTATCTATATATCCTGGGGCAACAACATTTACATTAACTCCCCTTGGTGCAAGTTCTCTAGCTATTGACTTAGAAAATCCTATAACTCCTGCCTTAGAAGCTGCATAATTACATTGCCCAGCATTTCCTATTAATCCCACCACTGAAGATATATTTATTATCTTTCCAGCTCTTTGTTTCATCATTATAGGTGTAACAACCTTTGTTGTATTAAATACGCCTTTTAAGTTAACATCAAGTACGCTTTCAAAATCTGCTTCCTTCATCCTCATTAAAAGACCGTCTTTAGTTATTCCTGCATTATTTACTAAAATATCTACGGAACCTAATTCTTCTTTAGCCTTTGATATTAACTCTTCAACCTCTTTAAAATTACTAACATCACATTTAACAGCTACAGCCTTTACACCTTTTTCTTCAATACTTTTAATTAAATCTTTTATTTCATCATTATAATTTCTATAATTAACAACTACATTTGCACCATTTTTAGCAAGGGTTAATGCTATTTCACGCCCAATTCCTCTTGATGCACCTGTAACTACTGCATTTTTTCCTTTTAACATATATTTTCCATCCCTTCTAAAGTTTTATTTAAGCTCTTTAGATCCTCTACATTAAATATATTAACTTCTTTTTCTAGGACTTTGCTTATATCTTTTACAAAACCACTTAAAACTCTTCCAGGTCCAACTTCTATGAAGGTATCTACACCATTTTCTATCATTAATTTTATAGAATCTTCCCATTTTACTGATGATTCTATTTGTTTTACTAGAAGTGGCATTATTTCTGATTTATCTTTTATAAATTCTCCTCTTACGTTACATACTAAAGGAACTTCTAAATCATTAAATTCTACTTTTTTAAGTTCTTTTTCAAGTTTTAGGCCAGCTTCATGAAGCATTGATGTATGGAAAGGTCCTGACACTTTTAGAGATATTGCTCTTCTTGCTCCTAATTCTAAAACTATTTCTTTTGCATATTCAACAGCTTCTACTTCTCCACCGATAACTATTTGCTTAGACGTATTGTAGTTTGCAATTTCAACAATTCCTTTAGAAGTTGCTTTATCTACTGCTTCTTGAACTTTTTCTCTTGAAAGCCCTATAACAGCTACCATTGCTCCAAGGCCAATTGGAACTGCTTCTTGCATAAACTTTCCTCTTTTTTTCACTAAAGAAACAGCATCCTTAAAAGAAATTGCATTAGCTGAAACTAAGGCTGAATACTCTCCTAAACTAAGACCTGCTACCATATTAGGTTTTATATTATATTTTTTTAAAGCCTCAAGAGCAGCTATTGATGTTGTTAAAATAGCAGGTTGAGTGTTTTCAGTTATGTTAAGTTCCTCTTTATCACCATTAAATATCATATCAGTAATATCAAACCCTAAAGCCATATTAGCCTTATCAAACACTTCTTTACATTCTTCTATGTTTTCACAAAGTTCTTTTCCCATACCTATATATTGAGCACCTTGCCCTGAAAATATAAATGCAGTTTTCATATTGCCTCCTAAAACTTAATTGAAATAATTCTTCATTTTATTGTAATTCCTAAATAGATCCTCTATTATTTCTTCTACACTTTCTCTTTTATTTACAAGACCTGATATTTGCCCTGCCATAACTGAACCTAGTTCTATATCTCCATCTTTTGCGGCTTTTGGAAGTGCACCTTTACCTAAAGCTTCTAATTCCTCTACTGGCGCATTTTTAGATTCTAAATCCATAAACTGTCTTGCTAATTTGTTTTTTATAACTTGAACAGGGTGTCCTGTTGATCTTCCTGTAACTACTGTATCTATGTCATTTGCCTTAACTACTGCTTCCTTATAATTTTCGTGAATAGTGCACTCGTGAGAAACTAAAAATCTTGTTCCTACTTGAATTCCGCTAGCTCCTAGCATAAATGCTGCTGCAACTCCTCTACTATCACCTATACCTCCAGCTGCTAAAACAGGTATCTTAACTGCATCAACTACTTGAGGAACTAAAGCCATAGTAGTCAATTTACCTATATGTCCACCTGACTCACATCCTTCAGCAATAACTGCATCAGCCCCTAATCTTTCCATCCTTTTTGCAAGAGCTACCGATGGAACTACTGGTATAACCTTTATTCCGGCTTCTTTCCACATTTCCATATATTTTCCCGGATTTCCTGCCCCTGTTGTTATTACTTCTACACCCTCTTCTACTGCTATTTTAGCAAGCTTTGGTGCATCTTGAGATAGTAACATTATATTAAGGCCAAACGGTTTATTTGTTAACTCTTTACATTTTTTTATTTCTTCTCTTATATATTCAGCTGGTGCATTACCGCCTGCAATTATACCTATTCCTCCAGCATTAGAAACTGCTGCTGCTAAAGAACTGTCAGAAATCCAAGCCATAGCCCCTTGTAGTATTGGATATTTTATATTCAATAATTTACATATGTCCTCTTTCATAATCACCACTCCATCATATTTTATAACTATTTATAAACACTTATATAATTATAGTGCATTTAGAAAAATTTTTCTACACCTCTATTAGGGCTCCTCCCCAAGTTAATCCTGCACCAAATCCTACTATTATAATCTTATCTCCTTTTTTCAAAAGGTTTCTATAATCCATTTCAGCAAGAGCTATAGGAATACTTCCACCTGATGTATTTCCTAACTTTTCTAAATTCATAAAAAATTTATCTATAGGACAATCTAGTCTTCTTGCTGCTTCTTCAACTATTCTTACATTAGCTTGATGAGGCACTATATATTTTATATTTTCTAATGACTCTCCTGATTTTTCCAAAAGTTCCAAAACTACTTTTGGCAACATCTTAACACTAAATTTAAATACTGCTCTTCCATCCATCCAAATATGATCTACTTTTGCATTTTCTATAGTAGTACATATCTTTGATGATAGTACTGCTTTTCCAGCTGTTAAACTCTTAATACCTGCTGTACCATCTGAGCCTGTATATGTTGCTAAAATACCATTGCTTTCTGAAGATTCTAAAATGCATGCTCCAGCACCATCACCAAAAATAACACATGTACTTCTATCTTGCCAATTCATAATTCTTGATAAAACTTCTCCACCTATAACTAATGCTTTTTTATATTCTCCTGTTTTTATAAGTGCATTTGCTGTTATTAATGAGAAGACAAAACCTGAACAAGCAGCAGAAATATCAAAACAAGTAGCATTTACACATCCTAACGTATCTTGAACAATACAAGCTGTTGATGGACACACGCTATCTGGAGTTATTGTTGCAACTATTATTAAATCTATTTCCTCTGGCTTACAATTTATTTTTTCCATAGCTTTTCTAGCAGCTTCTGCTGCCATTTGCCCTACAGTTTCCCCAGATGAAATCCTTCTCTCTTTTATTCCTGTACGCTTTGTTATCCACTCATCAGACGTATCTACAATCTTTGCTAAATAATCATTATCTACAATATTTTTTGGATAGTGATTTCCATACCCTAAAATTTTTGCTCCTGACATAAACCTTCTCCTTATCTTTACAGTATTAAAACAAATATTATTTTTAAATAAAAAATTTACTAAACAAATCCACATCAATAAATTTTGTATAACAATTTTAGAATCAGTCAATAATTATAAACTGTATTTAAAACATTAAAAACTGCTAGTACTCATTTTTAAAATATAAGGATAATTTGTAATATTCTTATATTCAGTTCAAAATTTTTGATTGTCAAAGTTAATTAGAATAATAATACTATTTTTTTTAAATGTCAATGTATTTATGGAAATTAGTAGTATGTTTTATTAATTCTAAGATTAAAATCATAATTTTTCTCAATAAAACAAGATTTTTTTTAATAATTTTATATTTATAGTTAAATTATAGAATTAATAATAGTTAAATTTATTTATTTTTCCATTTTATATACAATTTTACTTGAATATGATTTATAATTTATTTAAAAGATGTAATTCGTTAATATTTAAACTTATAAGTGTTATTTTTATATTTCATTATAATTTAAAATAGACTACATTAAAAAGGGGTATTATAAATGAAAAAATTATCTAGCTACTTACTTATAACATTAATTGTCTTTCTTATTTTTGAAAATCTAAATACTGTAACTGCCTTTGCATACACCTTAGAAGATGACCCTCAAATAATAGCTGACAAAGCAATTACTATAGATCTTGATACTAAAGAAATAATATATGCTAAAAATGCTGATATAAAAGCTCAACCAGCATCTACTACAAAGCTTATGACAGCCCTTCTTTTTTCTTTATATAAAGATCAAAATGATATGCTAACATTTACAGAAAATGCAACAAGTGAACCCTCTAGTTCAGTTTATAAAGATTTTTCTTTAAAACTTTCTCCTGGAGATTTAATCTTAGCTGATACTGTTATGAAAGGACTTATGCTCCATTCTGGAAATGATATGGCATCTGTAATTGCTGAAAATATTTCAGGAGATATAGATAGTTTTTCAAATCTTATGAATGAAAAAGCTAAAGAATTTAATATGACAAATACTCTTTTTTCTACACCTAGCGGTTTAGATACTGATGAAGCCTTAAATGGGAAAGAGCATTATACAACTGCTTACGATTTGTCTATTTTAGGCAGTTATGCTCTTAATGATCCTTGGGTTTTAAACACTGCATCAATAGATAATATAATTTTAGATATTAATGAAAACACGTCTATAAATTTAGTAAATGGAAATAAGAACTTAAATAATAATGGCTGCTTAGGTGGAAAAACTGGCTTTACTACAAAAGCTGGAAGATGTTTAGTCGCACTTTATGAAAGAGATGGCAGAAAAATTTTAGGAGTTATAATGGGTTCTACTTATCCTGATTACTTTAATGATATGGAAAAAATTATAGATTATAGCTATAATGTAAAACCAACAACTATTTATGAAAGTGGAGACATATTGACTACGGAATCTACTCCTTTTAAGTTGTTTAAGTTATTTGGTCCTGAAATAAATTATGATATTCCACTTATTATAAATGAAGATATATATCAATATTCTAATGATATAAATGATAAGGAGACTGAAATTTCATTAAATACTAATATTAACACTTGGAATCTTTCAGAAAACTCTATAATAGGAACAGTTACAATAAAGGAAAGAGATTCTTCAAAAACTTTTAATCTATATACAAATATAACAACAGAAGATTTAATTAAAGAAAATATTAAATTTTATATAGCCTGTATTTTTATAATAGTTGTTACAATTATGCTTCTAATAATCATTATTAGAAATATATTGAGAAAGAAAAATAAATTTCTGACTCGTGTTTAATACTATAAGATAAAATTAAATCATCTATAATATATAGATAATAATTAAATTTAAAATATATATTATAGATGGTAAGCTTTTTAATAAAGCAACTTCAATTTAACTATTAAATTTTAAAGAATGATTTTATATCATCATTGTTATAGTTTATAACTAATTCATTTGGGAAATCAACTTCCTTTAACACCTTTTCACAATTTGGAAATTTTCCAACTCCATAGGATATATGAGCATCACTTCCTAGTATAACTTTAACTTTATACTCTTTACATAACCTTAACATTTCTCTATAGTTATCTAAAGCACCTGCTCTATATCCATCTGGATTTAAAGATGAATTATTAACTTCTAATAAAATATTATTTTCTTTGGCACCCTTTACTAGCTTTTCATAATCTAAAGGATATCTAGAATCATCTGGATGTCCAATTATTTTAACATATTTATTTTTCATAGCCTCTAAAATAGCCCTTGTATTTTCCTCCATAGAGCCAAATTCTATACAAGGTGGATGTAGGCTTATTATAACATAATCCAGTCTTTCTGCTAAATCTTCCGGAATATCTATATTTCCATCATAATCAATAATATTAGCTTCTACTCCTTTTAATATCCTAACACCCTTTATCTCCTTTGGTATAGCCCTTAAATTATAAAAATGAAAAAGATGACTTGCTCCTGGCATATTAGGCGCATGATCTGACATACCTAAATATTTTAGCCCAATACTAGATGCCTCATCTATATTTTCTGATATCGTGCTATAAGCATGACCACTAGATATTGTATGACAATGTAAATCTATAAATGCTTTCAAAAAATCGCCTCCTGAAATCGTGTTTTTAATTGTTAGATAATTTTTTACCACTTGTTAATTAATTTCTTACAAACTATGAAGTTTATGGCTATGCATCTACTTTTTAATAATTAAACTTAAAATTAATTATAGTATTTATAATAAAATATATCAATATTTATGTTTTAATAAATATTTTGTATTATTTTATATATAGTTTTATATATAAAAATAGAGCAAATTATAATTATTTATAATTTGCTCTACTTTTATTATTTATATCCCTTAATTTAAAATCTACCTTTTATTTTTTCTCATTTTTAATTGCTATTCCTAAAGTTGATGCAAAACCTCCCCAAAGAACTGTTGCACCAAATATAAAAAATATTGTTGCTGTAAGTGTCATAAAATTTCCCTCCTTTTTTATCCTTTAAACATCTAAAACTTTCATATTTAATTTATCTCTTTTCCAAGGTTTTTTACTTATTAATAATGAAAGAATTATTCCAAACCCTATTACACCCCAACCATATAATAAAAGTGATGGAAGTGAATATCCTTCATATGGAGCTCTCATTTCTGTTAGAAAACTTTGAATTAGCATAAATAAAAGTACTCCTGGAGTTACATATTTTATAGCTATATCCCACCATTTTCCTATCTTAAAATATGACATAGAGTTTGTGTGTTCTCTAATTGTTCTAGGTTTTAATACATATCCTATAAATATTGCTTCTAATAATCCTACTACAACTATTCCGTAGTTATTTATAAAATTATCTATTATATCTAAAAGATAAAGGCCCGCTCCTGTTGAAAACAAAGAGCTTAACAAAAATCCAACTATACATATCCCTGTTATCACCTTTTTACGCTCAAATCCAAATTTATCTATAATAGCAGCAGCTGCTGCCTCAGTTAAAGATACACTAGACGTTACCCCTGCAAATATTAAACATATAAAGAATAATGCCCCTATTAAACTTCCTAGTGTTCCCATAGTACTAAATATTTGTGGGAAAACTATAAAAGCAAGTCCAATTCCACTCGTAGCAACCTCACTAACTGGTACACTTTGAATTGTTGCCATATATCCTAAAATTGCAAATACTCCTATTGAGCATAAAAACTCAAATCCACAGTTTGCAAAAGCAGTCATAAATGCACTATTATTTATATCAGTTTTTCTTGGAAGATAACTTGAGTATGTCATCATGATACCCATAGCAATGCTAAGTGAAAAGAATACTTGTCCATAAGCTGCAATCCAAACCTTTGGATCTAAAACCTTTGACCAATCTGGACTAAATAATGTATTAAGTCCAAGAGATGCCCCTTCTAAGTTAACTGATTTTATCACTATAAATATCATTATTGATATTAAAACAGGTAAAAGCACTTTATTAACTTTTTCTATCCCTGATTTTATTCCTCTAAAACATATAAACCAATTAACTCCCCAAACTAAGGCTATACCAATAAGTATTATAAAGACAATTCCACCAAGTTCAAATGGTGACGATGATAGATTTAGAAAACTATTATAAAAAAATACATTAGGATCATTTCCCCAAGATTTTGAAAAACTAAAAGTAAAATAGTTCATTGCCCAACTTAAAATCATAGAATAGTAGCAAAGAATTATAAAGGCATTTATACTAGGCCACCATCCAAGCCACTCCCATTTTTTATTACCTTTGGCAATAGATAAAGGTGTTGAACCTCTAAACTTATGACCAACGCCATATTCTAATATTAAAAGAGGTATACCTGCTGTAAATATTGCAAAAAAATAAGGTATTAAAAAGGCTCCTCCACCATTTGAATAAACTAAATATGGGAATCTCCATATATTTCCTAAACCAACTGCTGATCCAACTGCTGCTATTATAAAGCCCATTTTACTTCCCCACTGGTCTCTCTCTTGTTCCATATTAATTCCTCCTTTTACATTTTTACTTATTATTAATAATTAATTACTTTTAAACTTTATTATATAATATATTATTTTCATATATTTATCAATATTTTATTAAATATTTTTTATATTTATAT
>CAUWNL010000070.1:0-14565 GCA_963559995.1 uncultured Sarcina sp. | reverse complement strand
GAATAATATTTATTGAAATATAATTTTTAAATATGTAACTTAATTTATTTATATGGAATAGTTATAATTATTATCATTTTGTTAAATATGTCCAGCATAAATATGAAAAAATAATATTTATGTAATCTTGTCCATAAAAATATATATAAATTTATTATATTTTATACTATAATTTACTAAGTAGTATAAAAATGGAGTGATATTTATGAAATTAAAGAGAAGACTTGGGGACATTCTTATAGAGTTAAAATATATAAACAAACTAGATCTTAGAAAAGCTTTAGAGATGCAAAAGGTTACTGGAAAAAAGCTAGGTGAAATATTTATAGAAAATAAAATGATAACCGAGGAAGAACTCCTAAATGTATTAAAGGAACAGCTTAGTATACCTATTATAAATTTAAGGGATGTATTAGTTGATAGAGAGGCAGTTATTACTGTTCCAGAGTACTTAGCCAAAAAGTACACATTAATACCAATAGGATTTGAGGGGGACAAGCTTTTAATTATAATGCATGATCCCTTAAATATAATAGCCCAAGAAGATGTAGCCATAGCCTCAGGGCATAAAATAAATGTGGCTTTATGTAAAAAGAAAGAGATAAGGGAAGCCATATCTAAATATTATTCTGAAAGTTATATGAAGAAAACTGCTGAAGAATATAGAGCAAATGATATTCATGAAAAGGAAATAGAAAGTGAATTAGAGATAGATGAAATAAAAAATTCACCAGCAGTAAAAATGGTAGATAGTATTATAGAAAGTGCTGTTAAAAGTAGAGTAAGTGATATACATATTGAGCCTTTTGATAGTAAATTCACAGTAAGATATAGAATTGATGGACAGCTTTATAAGCAGTTTGATTCCCCAAAAGAGCCATTAGGAACAATAGTAACTAGGCTTAAGATAATGGGAAATATGGATATAGCAGAGAGAAGAACACCTCAAGATGGAAGAATAATTACAGAGATTGATGGTGAAATGATAGATTTAAGAGTTTCTGTTCTTCCTACTGTAAACGGGGAAAAGATTGTTTTAAGAATATTAGATAAAGAGGCTTTTAATGTTAATAAGCATGATTTAGGAATGAGAGATGATGATCTCAAAAAACTAAATGACGTAATTAAAAATCCTTATGGAATAGTTTTGGTAACAGGGCCTACTGGAAGTGGTAAAACAACAACTCTTTATTCAGTGTTAAAGGATTTAAATAGTGAGGATAAAAATATAGTTACTGTTGAAGACCCTGTAGAGTGTAGTATGGAGGGAATAAATCAAGTAGGAGTTAACTTAAAGGCTGGTTTAGATTTTGCAACTGGGCTTCGTTCAATATTAAGACAAGACCCAGATATTATTATGGTTGGTGAAATTAGAGATTCAGAAACTGCTGAAATAGCTATAAGAGCAGCTATAACAGGTCACTTAGTTTTAAGTACCATTCATACAAATGATGCACCATCTTCTATAGTTAGATTAAAGGATATGGATATTGCACCTTATCTTGTAGCAAGTTCATTAGTTGGGGTTGTGGCACAAAGGTTAATTAGAAAGCTATGCCCACATTGCAAAGAAAAAGTCTTAGCTAATGATTACGAAAAAGATATTTTAGGCATAGATAGAAGAAAAAATATAACTATATATAAAAAGGTTGGGTGTAATAAATGTAACAACAATGGCTATAAAGGCAGAGTTGGTGTTTATGAAATAATGAAAATAAGTAATAACATAAGAAATCTTATTTATGAAGATAAAACCGCTGAGGATATAAGAAAAGTAGCTATAAGAGAAGGTATGAAAACAATAAGAGAATCAGCTATTGACGTTGTTTTAGATGGAAACTCAACTATTGAAGAAATACTTAGAATAATTTTATTAGGAGATTAGAAATGACCCTTTATATTTATCAAGGTAAAAAAATAGATGGATCAATTATAAAAGGTAAAACAGAAGTTGAAAATGAAGAAGAGGCTAGAATACTTTTAAGAAATAGAGGTATATATGCCACAAGCATAAAAGAAGAAAATAGCATAAATAACTTAAGTATAAATTTAGACAAGAAGATACAATACAAGGACTTAGCAATTCTTTGTAGGCAGATGTATTTTAGCTTAAATGCTGGAATTACTATGCTAAGAGCCTTGGATATGATTAAAGAACAAGTAGAAAATAAGAGATTAAAAAGAATTTTAAGAAAATCCTATGAGGATGTTCAAAAAGGATTATCTTTATCTGAAGCTTTAGAAAAGCATAAGGAAATACCTTATATGTTTTGTGCAACTATAAGAGTTGGAGAATCTACAGGAGCCTTAGATGACATAATGGGTGACATGTCAGATTACTATGATAAACAACATAGGCAAAGGAAAAAGATAAATAATGCTTTAACTTATCCAAAATTTTTAATGGTATTTTCTATTCTTATAGTTATGGGACTTGTAATTTTTGTAGTTCCAACCTTTGTTGAAGGTATTTTGTCAGCAGGGGAAACTGTGCCTCTTCCAACACAAATAATAATTAACATAAGTTATTTTGTTAAACAAAATGGAATTTTACTAGGTATGGTTATAATTGTTTTACTTCTTATAAAAAGAGTATTTATAGATAAAAATGAAATAATTCAATTTAATATAGATAAGTTGCTAGTAAAGGGTAAATACATATCAGCAATTAGTCAGCAAATATTTACTTCAAGATTTGCTAAAACCTTTGGACTTTTGGTAAATAGTGGTATGAATGTTATTGAGTCTTTAGAGATAACAGGAAATGCCGTAAATAATAGATATATAAAGCATGAACTAGAACTTTGCAAAAGAGATATAAACTCAGGAAAAAGCATAGGAGATGCTTTAGAAAATAGAAAAGTCTTTCCTGTTATGTTAACTCAAATGATGAAAATAGGTGAGGAGACGGGAAGCTTAGATAATGTTTTAAAGAAAACATCAGAATACTACGAAATAGAAGCAGAATTTGCAATTGAAAAGCTCACTGCTTTAGTAGAACCAGCTATGATAATATTTTTAGCAATAATAGTTGGATTTGTTGTGGTGTCCTTAGTCATACCAATGTTTCAAATCATGGGAGCAACAGGCTAAAAGGACAAGCATACGTTACATGTTATAAAGGGCAATGCTCATTATATAAATAGAATTAACCAAAATTTAAGGGGGAAAATAAAAAAATGAAAAACTTAAAAAAGAAGAAAAAGGGATTTACCTTAATTGAACTTATGGCTGTAATAGCTATTATAGCTATCTTAGCAGCAGTACTTGTACCAACAGTAAATGGATATATTAATAGAAGTAAAAAGACGGCAATAGTTAGTCAAGTTAGAAACGCAGTAACAGCAGTAGAAACTTATAATGCTACTGCAACAATCAATACAATAAAAGATGAAGTGTTAGTTGGAAGTATAGTAGCAGTAAGTGGAACAGATCCAGAAGCTGGGAAAATAGACTCGGATTTATTAAGCTCAAAAAATGTCGACAGAATATTGAAGATGTCTGTTGGATTAGTGAAGGAGATAAATGAAGATCCAGATGCTATAAATAAAATAGAACTTAATGATGATGGAACTATAGCAAGTTATACATGTGGTACTAGGGGGCATGGAACCGGTGGAAAGCATACATTTGAATAGATTTGAAATAAGGGAGTAAGGCTGTCAATTTAGGCAGCCTTCTTCACAATAAAATTTAATAACAAAGGAGTAGATAATGGGCATTTTTGTAGTTTTAATATTTTTTCTAGGTCTTATTTTTGGAAGTTTTTTTAATGTTTGTATATACAGAATACCAACAGAGAAAAGTATAAATTATCCACCTTCCCATTGTGGAAATTGCAATACCAATCTTAAATGGTATGATTTGTTTCCTGTGTTTAGTTATTTGTTTTTAAAGGGAAAGTGTAGATATTGTGGTGAAAAGGTAAGTATACAGTATCCTTTAGTTGAACTTTTAACAGGAGTAGTTTTTGCCACGTTATTTTTAAGCTTTGGGGTTACTTTAGAGTTTTTTAAGTATACTTTTTTGTTTTCAATTTTAATAATATCAGCAATTATAGATTATAAAACTCAATATGTTTTTTTTAGTGTTTCTTTAGTAGGTATTATAGGTGGAGTTGTTTTCGCAGTTTTAGAAGTGTTTACTGGAAAAGCATTAACAGATGTAATTTTTAGTGTAATGATTCCTTTAATAATACTTGGAATTATAATTATTGCTTCACAAAAAGTAGAGGGAATGGGTGCTGGAGATTTAGAGATATTTATATTAGTGGCCCTATATTTAACTCCAATGAAAAGTGCAATAGCTTTATTTTTATCTATATGTTTAGGTGGAGTAGTATCTGTTTTTATACTTTTACAGGGCAGGCGTGGAGAACATATTGCCTTTGTTCCTTATATAGCAATAGGAACTTTTATTTCAATAGTATTTTCCAGTAAAATGGTAAATTGGTATTTATCTTTATTTTAAACTAGGGGGAAGAGTATGTTTGAAAAGGTAGGAATTCAGATAACTGATAGTTTTATAAATATTATTTATGGAAATAAAAACAAAATAATAGCAGCAGATTCTATAGAACTTGAAAAGGGTATCTGTGATGATGGAAGCATAATAGTTGAAAAAGCAGTAGCAAATAAAATAAATAACTTCTTTATTGAAAGTAATGTAAATATTAAAAAGATATCCTTTGTAATAAGTGGTACTGACATAATAACAAGGTATACAGAGGTTCCTATAATGGCAGATAAAGCTCTTAGGGAAACTATATATCTAGAATTTAGTCAGTTTATACCAGACATAGATAATTATTATATGGACTATGAAATATTAGGAAAAGTAAACAGTAAGGAAAAGAGAGTGTATCAAATTATGTTAGTTGCAGTTCCTAAGGAAAAGATAAATTCTTTAGTTAAAGTAACTGAAATGTTAAATAAAAAGGTAGATAGTATAGACATTCTATCTAATTCTTTAATTAGACCACTTAAAAAAAGCACCTATACATCAGGAAATGGAGCAGTAGGAGTGTTTTATCTTGGTGTAGATACGTCAAGCTTTACCATAATAGAAAATAATGTTTTTAAAATAGAAAGGGCATTGCCTTTTGGAATAAAGAATCTATTTATAGAAAGTTATGATGAAATAGCTGCAACTGTCTTAGTAGATAATAATGTAGATTTAAAAGAAGTTTTAGAACAAAACCAAAGATTCCAAAACAGCTTTGAAAATATATTATCAACAATAAATAACACATTAAGATATTATAACTCTCAAAGAAATAATGAAAAGGTAGAAAAGTTAGTTATAGTTTGTGGTCAAAACACTATAGCTGGTTTAGACGCTTATTTTGAAAAATATTTTAATATTCCATGCTTATTGATTAAAAATCCTAAAGACATAGACTTAAAGGTTAATTTTCAAGATGGGTTTAATAAATACATGGCAACATACGGTTTATTATTAAGGGGTAACTAAAGATGATGATAACTAGTAAAAAATTAATAAATTTAAATCCTAAGAAATTAGGTAGTGATAATCAAAGTAATTTAGATAAAACATTAGTTTTAGCAACAGTAGGTTCAATAAGTGCCTTAGTAATTATTTTTATGGGGCTTTTAACATTTAACTTTGTTGTGGAAAAGGATATATCAAAAATAGAAGAGGAAATAGCTTATTATGAACCAGTAATAGAGGAAAATGAAACTTTAAAGGCACAAAATGATGCTATGACAAGCTTTATAGATAAGGTTCAAGGGGTTAAAGAAGATAAAGCAATAATGTCTTTGGTGTTAACAAATTTTTCAGAGTATTTACCAAGGGATATAACAATTAATGATTTACAAGTTACAGGTAGTGGGCAAATCTGTGAAATAAGCTTAAATGGAGAAACAAAGAATTATGGTTTAATAGCAAAATTATTAGCTAATTTACAAATGAGTGATGAGTTTAAAAATACTACTATAGCAAATATAAATTCCTATGAGAAAACTGAAGTAATAGGAACAGAGAAAGTGCCTGTAACAGTAGAAGATACTGATGAAGATGGAAATATAGTAGAGATAACAGAATATGAAGATAAAGAAATAACAACAACTTATACAGCTTATACTTTTTCAATGAAAATAGAGGGGGTTAGCAGTAATGGAAAAGAAGAATAGTAAGATTTTACTTTACCTAAAGGGTGTTAGTAAAAAAGATAAGATAATATTAACTTTCACTATAATAATTTCTGTTGGTGTAGTAATGTTTAAATTCTTACTACTTTCACAGTTAACAAAGTATACAGCTAACATAAACAAGCTATCAATGACTCAATCTGAGTATAGTATAGCAAAAGTATCTGAAAGTAAAAATGTTATATTAAAAAATAATAATGAAACATTAAAAGGCAAATATACAAGTGCAGTAAATGAGTTCTCTAAAACTCCTAAAGTTGCTCAAATAACCCATGATTTAGAAGAAATGATAAGAACAAGTGGGGTTAAGCTAGACTCTATTATCTTTGAAAGTGGAAAGGCAGAGATTGAGGCAGAGGAAAGTAATAATCCTTTAGATGAAATTGATAGAGGTGTTTTAGGTCAAGATGCACCGGATTTAACAGTGCAATCAAATTCAGTTATAACAACCGAAAACATAGATATATCAATATCAGGAAGCTATAAAAATGTTTTAGGTTTTATAAGAGAAATTGAAAGCTATGAAAGAATAGCAGAGGTATCAGATGTAAGTATAGATAAAGGGTTAGATGAGAATGTAAATGCTAGTATAACAGCTAAATTCTATAATCTAAATTATAATGACGGTGAAAATTATGAATTTAATGAGGGTAGTTATGGTAAAGAAAACCCATTTAGTTAATAAGAAAAAAGGTATAACATTAGTTGAAATGATGGCATCTTTAGCAATACTTTTAATATTGTTTTGTGGAATAACAAATATGATATTAACAAATATGAAAGCAGAAATAAAGTCAAATACTAGGATGGAGAATATATCATATATAAAAGCTATTATGGCTATGTTTGAAGTTGAGCCCAAGGTAGAAAAAACTACAGATGGGGGTGGTGAATCAACTACAACAGCAAGTGAATATATATCTAATAATATATTTGCAAATAATTTGTTAGGTAAAGAAACGTATTTTACTTTTAATAATTTTGAGGGATTGAAAACTAAATTAATAAATGGATATGTTACTACTAGTATACCTAGTAATAATGATAACTATTTAGCTACATTAAATGTAGAGGAAGTAAAAAATTATTTATATAAGATAGATGTGAATGTAGAAAATATTTTTAAAAATGAAGTAACGGAAAAAACATTATATATAAATAAAGAAATAGAATAAAAGATTAGTTTTATATTGAAGTTAGGAGAGATTTTGGTGAAAAAAAATCAGGATTTACCTTAATAGAATTAATGGCCACAATGGCTATTTTTTCTATTTTAACTGTTTTATTAAGTGGAATGTATATTCAGAGTTATAAAATAAGTGCTAGTACAGAAAAAGATAATGAAGCTCAAGATGAATATAGAAAAACTTTAATGGTTATGGAAACAGATATTAAAGATAAAGTTGCTAATGGTTATAAAGTTTATGTATATAAAGAAGAAAGAAGATGTGGAATTATAAATGGGGAAGAAACTCCAGATGGTACTGGAGATAATATATTTAAAGGATGTGATGTTGCTCAACCACTAATATCTATAATAAAAAATGTTACAGGAAGCGACCATAGGATTATGTATGCCCTAGTTGAGCAAAGTAAAGGAAGTAGTGTTTATAATTTAGAGCAGATAGAGTTTAGGAATACTAACAATAGTTCAGAAGAAAATGAAGCAAGTTTAGAAAAGTTTACTGTAAATCCTGTGCAAGGAACAAGAAAGGTTTTAATAAAGGATATTACAAGTGGACTACTAAGTAAAGATATAAATAATGAAAATTTAATAAGCATGAACTTTAAAATAAATACATTAAATAGTGGACAAAGAGAATATGAAACAGCCATTAATTTAGAGCGAAACAGTGAATATGAAATAAATATTACAACTTCACCAGGTGGAAGTGGGGCTAATGGAGATTTAAGTGAAATTTTTTCTAAACCAGTAACAGGAATATTTAAAAATACTGATAGCTTTAATATAAGTAATAATTACAGTTGGAGTGGAAATGTAATGTTTGAAACTAGTAATAAAGGTCATAGCGGAAATTGTAGTCATAACCCTAGGGATAATAAAATAATTGTTTATAAGGAAGTAAAGGGGGCGAGTTTCTTGTGTGAACATAATAGATATAATGTAGATAGTACTAAGTTTAGTTTAGATATTAATAAATTAGAATTTAAAAATGATAATTATAAGAATGAAAAGAGTGTAATCTTTGAAAAAAAAGAGGGTAATAGCTTAGATGATTTTAATGTAAAGGTATCTATAAGTTCACTTGAAAATAAAAATGAATTCAGATATATTAGAAATTATGAATATAATGGAAATAAATTCGATATTATAATTTCTAATGCAGATATAAACATAGTAAATATGTCAAGGCAAAGTGTAAGTAAGAACTTATCAGAAAATACACTTATAGTAGTAACTAGTGGAACCATAAGTATAACTAGAGATAATATAAACGAACCAAATAACAAAAATTGGGGAGTTGAGAATATAGCATTAGTTGCTAAAAATATAGTGTGTGATTTGGGAGGGGATTTTAATTCATCATCAATACTTATGATTGGGAATAATTTGAATTTAACAGTAAGCTACCTAAATATAAATAAACCACTTGCTAATTATACATCTACTGTAACAATTATAGATAATATTTTAAAAGGTGGTTTTAAAACATATTAGGAGGAGTTATGAGGTTAGTTTGGAGAAAGAAGGGACAGGCTTTAACTACTATTTTAATTTTAGCAACAGCCCTTATGGTAATTGGAAGTGAGATAGCTACATCAGTTGTTCAAACAAGAAAAACAAATGAAAGATATAATACAGTAGATGATTTAGAACTATTAGCGGAATCAGGAGCAGAGGTAGCTAAAAATTACTTAATTAACAAAATTAATACTTTAAAAAGTATTGGTATAACTAATTTAAATAGTATTACAAAATCAGATTATGAAATGCCTAATAGCTATTTAACCGAAGTAATTGATAAAAGTGATGATTTTTCATTAATTGTAACAATAGAAAAAGCAATTGATTTTAGTGAAACTAGGGGAAAATTTAATATTATATCTAAGGCAACATGGGTAGAAAAAGATATAACTAAGGAAGCCAAAGAAATAGTTAGTGTAATTTTGGATAATAATAGTATTGTAGATGATATAATAAATGATGTTATTACGTCCAGAGGAGGTTTTCTAACTCAAATGCTTTATAATGTAAGTCATATGAGTGCTGTAAGTAATAAAAATGGCTCATGGAGTGATAGAAATAATACTTTTAAGATAGCATTGGATCAGGCACAAATAGTTTCGGCTAAAGTTTCAGGAGTTAGAGGAGAGTTGATAAAAAATTACGAGAGATATACAGGAAATAAAAATAAAGGTGATGTAAAAAATACAACAACTAATACGGTTTTTACTAGCTATTATGGTCCAGTAGATTATTATAAAGAGGCAAAGAAAGTATGGGGATATTTTAAGGCTCCTGAAACAGGTTGGTATAGATTTAAGTTTTGGTCAGATGACGGAATAGCTTTAGTGCTTAATAATGAAGTATTAATAAATGATTTTAGACCAAAGGGAAATAATCCAGCGAATTTTTCAAATAAAAATGTTTATTTAGAAAAAGATAAATTCTATCCCATATATATAGAGTATTTTAATTGGGGAGGGTATGGAGATTTTGTAATGGAATATAACATCAATAAAAGAAATGAAGATTTAACTAAAGGTGAATATTCTTATGGTAAAATAGCAGCAGAATTATTTTATCCATCAAGAACAGCTACTCCACCAACATATAATTTTAATTAATAAAAATTAATGTTAAAAACTATGAAAATTAGATTTAAAATCTAATTTTCATAGTTTTTTATTTCTCCTGATTAAATAGTGAATAATTCATAAAATAAGTGTCAAACATTCCTATATAAATATTTAGTGTTAAAGAGTTAATAACATTAAATATATTTTAGTATAGGAGGTCTACATGAAGACTAACAAAATTGGTTTTATTAAAACTAAAAGAAATTTAAATAAGAAACAGAGAGGTTTTACTTTAGTAGAACTTATGGTGGTTTTAGCTGTAATTGCCATAATGACTTTTATTGCTGTGCCTAATTTTACATCTGTGAAAGCTAATGTAAACCAGAAGGTAGACGATCAAAGTTGTAAGGCAATAGAAAGAATTATAAATACATTTATTGCGGATGATACTATTGATATTTCTAAAACAAAGACACTTACTTATAATACAAATATTTATAGAAATAAAATTATTGGTATAAGTGGAGATAACTTAAATACAAATTTAAAAAAATTTTGAATGATGCCCTAAGTGATGTTAAATCTCCTAGAGTGGATAACTCTATGGTATATAATATAAGTATTGATGAAACTGGAAATGCAGTAGTTACGACTCAAAAGATTGCTGGGGGCACGGGTAGTGGAAGTGATGATTCTGAAAGTTAAAATTAGTATTATATATTTTGGAGTTTAGTATAGGATAAATAATAAAGACGTTATTATTTTTAAAAGTTTATTTAAATCAGCAGTTATTTGAAATTATTTTATTATTGATAATATTATATATTTTTAATTTTTATTAGATTTATAAAAATACAAGTGCTAAACAATAAATTCATAGAAATTTTTATGATTATAAATGAATACAATTACAGTCGTTGACAACTTGTATATCATGAATTATAATTAAAAAAATTAATGATAAAATAAATCGCTCGTATAAACTCTGAATATGGCAGGGTGTCTCTACCGGAAACCTTAAAATTCCGTCTATGAGTGAATTTAATATAGTTTAAAGTAATTAAATGCTTTAGGCGTATTAACTTCACCATAGAGTTAATACGTCTTTTTTGTTTTCTAGGTATTTTATTTAAGTTTAAATATATTTTTTACATAACAAGTAAATGCTAAGTTATGAATAACAAAGATAGTTTAGTAGAGAGTGCGAGTTTATAAATTTTATTAAAATCGGTAATATTAAATTTATTCCTTTAACAAATATGGATATTAAAAATGTGATGGAGAGTGAAGAATAATGGCAAGAATCTTAAAACAAGCTTATACCTTTGATGACGTATTATTAGTTCCTAACAAATCTGAAGTTTTACCTAATGAAGTAAGTTTAAAGACTAAATTAACAAAAACTATAACATTAAATATACCTCTTATGAGTGCTAGTATGGATACTGTAACTGAATCTAAAATGGCTATAGCAATTGCAAGAGAAGGTGGTATAGGTATAATCCATAAGAATATGACTATAGAAGAACAAGCTAAAGAAGTTGATAGAGTAAAAAGACAAGAAAATGGAGTTATAACAGACCCAATATCATTAACAGCAAATCACACAGTTAATGAAGCTTTAGAACTTATGGCTCAATATAGAATTTCAGGAGTCCCTGTAACTGAAGGAACTCAACTAGTTGGAATAATAACTAACAGAGATATTGTTTTTGAAACAGACTATACTAAAAAGATTTCAGAAGTAATGACAAAAGCTCCTCTAGTAACTTCAAAAGAGGGAACTAGTTTAGAAGAAGCCTTACAAATACTTAGAAAGCATAAAATAGAAAAATTACCTTTAGTTGATGATAATAACAATTTAAAAGGACTTATAACTATAAAAGATATAGAAAAAGCTAAAGCCTTCCCAAATGCAGCAAAAGATGCTAAGGGTAGATTATTATGTGGAGCATCAGTTGGTATAACTAAAGATATGATGGAAAGAGTGGATGCCTTAGCAAAAGCTCAAGTTGATGTTATAACTTTAGATACAGCTCATGGACATAGCAAGGGTGTTATAGAAGGTGTTAAAAAGATAAAGGCTAAATATCCAAACCTTCAAATAATAGCTGGAAACATTGCTACAGCAGAAGCTGTTAGAGATTTAGTAGAGGCAGGGGCTGACTGTGTAAAGGTGGGTATAGGACCTGGTTCAATCTGTACTACAAGAGTAGTTGCAGGAGTTGGTGTGCCTCAATTAACAGCAGTTATGGACTGTGTTGAAGAAGGAAGAAAAACAGGAACTCCAATAATAGCTGATGGTGGTTTAAAATATTCAGGAGATATAGTTAAAGCATTAGCAGCAGGAGCACAAGTTGCAATGATGGGTTCATTATTTGCAGGATGTGAAGAAGCACCAGGAGAAATGGAAATATATCAAGGAAGAAGCTATAAAGTTTATAGAGGAATGGGTTCTTTAGGAGCCATGGAAAAAGGTTCAAGTGATAGATATTTCCAAAACGGAACTAAGAAATTTGTTCCAGAAGGAGTTGAAGGAAGAATAGCATATAAAGGACATGTTGCAGATACAATATATCAATTACTTGGTGGAATAAGATCAGGTATGGGATATTTAGGAGCAGCAACTTTAGATGATTTATATGAAAATGCTACTTTTGTTACTCAAACATCTTCAGGAATAAGAGAAAGTCATCCTCATGACATAAACATAACTAAAGAAGCGCCAAACTATAGTGTTAGATAGTAGTAAATAATATTAAGAGTTGGGGATAGAAATAATGAGGCTTTATAAGTAAGTTTTATATTTTAAATTCCCAACTTTTTTAAAATGAATTATTATAAAAATAAATGTTTATATTTTATTGAAAAATGTAGAATTTTACGAGATAATATAAAAAATACATTAGGAGGATTCTAATGAATAAAGAATTAGTATTAGTGCTTGACTTTGGTGGTCAATATAACCAATTAATTGCAAGAAGAGTTAGGGAATGCAATGTATATTGTGAGGTTCATCCTTATAATTTAAGCGTTGAAAAAATAAGAGAAATGAATCCAAAGGGAATCATCTTTACTGGAGGACCAAACAGTGTATACGGTGAAAACTCTCCTTTATGTGATAAAGCTATATTTGAATTAGGAATACCTGTACTTGGTATTTGTTATGGTTCACAGCTTATGGCACATGTTCTTGGAGGTAGTGTTGCTACTGCACCAGTAAGTGAATATGGTAAAACAGAGGTTGCTGTAGATATAAAATCAAAATTATTTGAGGGAATTGGTGCATCAACAATTTGTTGGATGAGTCACACTGATTACATAGAAAAATCTCCAGAAGGATTCAAAATTATAGGTCATACTCCAGTTTGCCCAGTTGCAGCTATGGAGTATGAAGATAAGAATCTTTATGCAGTTCAATTCCATCCAGAAGTTATGCATACTCAAGAGGGAACTAAAATGTTATCAAACTTTGTTTATAATATTTGTAAATGTTCTGGGGACTGGAAGATGGATTCATTTGTTGAAAAGACAATTGAGGAAATCAGAGCAAAAGTTGGAGATGGTAAAGTATTATGTGCATTATCAGGTGGTGTTGATTCATCTGTTGCAGCAGTACTTTTATCAAAGGCTGTTGGTAAGCAATTAACTTGTGTATTTGTTGATCACGGTTTACTTAGAAAAAATGAAGGTGACGAAGTAGAAGCTATATTTGGACCTAAAGGACAATATGACTTAAACTTCATAAGAGTAAATGCCCAAGAAAGATTCTATAACGCTCTTGCCGGAGTAGAAGATCCAGAAACTAAGAGAAAAATCATAGGAGAAGAATTTATTAGAGTATTTGAAGAAGAGGCTAAGAAAATTGGAACTGTAGACTTTTTAGTTCAAGGAACAATTTATCCAGATATAATTGAAAGTGGATTAGGTGATTCTGCAGTTATTAAATCTCACCACAATGTTGGAGGGCTTCCTGAATATGTTGATTTTAGAGAGATAATCGAACCGTTAAGATTATTATTTAAAGATGAAGTTAGAAAAGCTGGATTAGAGCTTAATATACCAGAACATTTAGTCTTTAGACAACCATTCCCAGGACCAGGACTTGGTATAAGAATAATTGGTGAAGTAACTGCTGAAAAAGTAAGAATAGTTCAAGATGCAGATGCCATTTATAGAGAAGAAATAGTTAAGGCTGGACTTGATAAAGAAATTGGTCAATACTTTGCTGCTTTAACTAATATGAGATCTGTTGGTGTTATGGGGGATGAGAGAACTTATGACTATACAATTGCTTTAAGAGCTGTGACAACAAGTGACTTTATGACAGCAGAATCTGCTGACCTTCCATGGGAAGTTCTTGGAAAAGTAACAACTAGAATAGTAAATGAAGTTAACGGTGTTAATAGAGTAATGTATGACTGTACTGGTAAACCACCAGCAACTATTGAATTTGAATAAAATAATTTAATTTAGCCAAAAAATAATATTTATATAAATAAAAGCCTATTATATCTAAGTTATAGATATAATAGGCTTTTTTATATTTTTAGATATATTATAAAATATAAAATCAAATAATCTCTTAATATAATTATTACTTTCATTAGTAGATAATAATAAATGGGTA
>CAUWNL010000069.1:0-14625 GCA_963559995.1 uncultured Sarcina sp. | reverse complement strand
CATTAGCAATGGCAATTATAGCTTCAGCTGAAAATATAGATAATTTACCTAAAATACTTCCAGCTGTAAAAAAGATTAGTGAAAGACACTGCGAGGTTGGAATAAAACCAGAACATTATCCAATAGTAGGAAAAAACTTATTAATAGCCATTAAGAAAGTATTGGGAGATGCTGCTACTGATGAAATTTTAGAGGCTTGGGAAAAAGCTTATGGAGCTGTAGCAGAAGTATTTATAAGCGTAGAAGATGAAATGTATAAATCAAGAAATAATTCTAAATAACAATAGCCTATTGCAAATTAAAAGATTGCAATAGGCTTTAGCTTTTATTTTAAATTATTATAATTTTAAAAAAGTAATTAGTATTATCTTATAAATTCAAATAAAAAACCCTAATATAAATTTATTATAGGATATATAAGATTATATTAAGGTATTTACACCATTTACATTAGCTTGTTCATCATCTTCAACTGGAATAATCATATATTTTTTACCATCAATTATTTGAGTTTTTATTTTAAGCACTTTTTCAGGTTTTACTTGAAGTACAATATCATAGTTTAGAAAATCGTTATTATCTTTTAAGTCACTAGTTGAATCTACATTTATATTATTCTCTGAAGATGAAATATCTGATTCTAAGGCTACTTCAGAGTCTAGACTTAATAAAGCCCCTTGCTTTACTCTTTCAAGTTCATCCTGTAATGTTTGTACTTGTTTTTCAAGTCTTTCTTCTTTTTTTCTTTGAGCGTTTGCTTCTAAAGCTTTTGAATCAATTAAGTGCTCTGCTAAAGGAGGAGCATCATCAAAATTTTCAGTATAGGATTCTTCGATTTTAGTGGCTATTTCTTCTGGTATTTCACTTTCAGATAGAATATCTTGTACAATTTCTTTAGTTAAAACTATAGATTCAGCATTATTGTCATTTACAATATTATGTTCATCTATCATGTTATTAATAGTTTCTTGGATCTCCATAAATACATGTTCAGATTCTTTTTCGTCAGCTCCAACAGCATTATGAATAATACTAGTGAATGTTTCTTTTTGTTCTGTAGCAGTTTGCTTTGAGTTACAGCCAAGAACGTAATTCATTACTTCAGGATGTGGATCTTTTGCATTTTTTGTATAGTATATAACAGAATTAACATCAGAACTACGGTCTATAAATGCAGGGTACACAAATCCAAGGCTTGGAGCCTCAACAACCCAATCTCTATTAATTGCACCAATTTTATTATCTTCTTCAAAATATCCAAGGCCTGCTTTTGAAAGAGATACAGGACATACGGCACATAGCATATATTCATAAACTTCCTCAGATTCATCAAGTTTTAAGTTATCAGAGGTTTTGGTAATAACATCATAAGCATCATGGAAAAGTAATATTAAAAAGTTACCTTCATAGCTAAACTTATCTATAACTGATTTATAAAAATCATTGAGAACAAGCTCATCTTTTAATTTACTATTTCTTAGTTTTAATAAAAATTGTTGCTTGCTGCTTATATTCTCTTCTTCGAGAGAAAAGTCTAATTCTAAAAGATTATTACCTATTGTCCCAGATAGTGTTTTTTTAGCAATTTCTAAGTATTTAAAAAATTCATCTTCTTCTAAATTTAAGAATGTTTCACTAAAGTTTAGAATAATATTTTTTTCTCCATTTACATAGCAACCACATACCTTAGTAAATGTACAGTGGTCCTTTTTAAGTCTTTTTTTAAGTTCTAATATATCTTTTTTTCTCATAGGAATCCTCACATTCATAAATTTTATTAGGATATATATAAGTATAATGTTCATTAGCTAGTACTGCAAGCTAGGAGGTAAAAATTAGTTTTATATTTATAGTTATACTTAGTCTTAGATTAATGTATTTTAGGCATATATTTACACATTTAATATTTAATTTAATGCTACTTACAAGATATTTAAAGATAGATTTTAAAATATATAATATACTTGTAGTGACATAAGAAGTGGGGAGGTAAAAGAGTGAAAATTCAGGTGAAAGTATCTGATGGGATAAAAGAACCTTATATGGTTATATATACAAATTCAATTACAGATGAGATACAAAAAATAATATGCAGTATTAACCAGAATATAAATATAATTCCTGTAAGTGATGATGATAAAATTATATTTTTACAACCAGAGGAAATATATATGGCTAGGGTAGAAAGGAGTGAGCTAATAATATATTGCAAAAATAAAACTTATAAATCTAAAAGGAGGTTATATAAAATAGGGGAGCAACTAGGAAGAGGATTTATACAAATATCTAAATCAGCATTTGTAAATATTAAAATGATTGAATGTGTAGAACCATTTTTTAATGGAATGATGAATTTAAAGTTGAAAAATGGTTGTTCTGAATATATATCAAGAAAATATCTACCAGAGTTTAAAAAATATTTAGGAATTTAATAAGGAGGAGTAAACATGAAGAGTGTAATAAGAAATATATTTATGGGAAGTGCATGGGGATTAAGTTTTCTTGTTCTTTTTGAAATTATCTTATCCTTTGCAAATGGTGGAATATTTATAATTTCAAGTAATGAGGCTATAAAGCAAGCTGTATGTTCCATAATAGCTGGTAATGGTTTTTGCATACCTACACTTATATATAAAAATCAAAAGGTTTCATACATAATTAAGGTGGTAATTCACATGGGAATAGGGTTTAGTGTATATTTTAGTATAGCACTTTGGGCAGGATGGATTACTATAAATAATAGTTTAGAAATGACTATAATAACTATTATTTGTATGGTTATTGCTGCAATTGTTATTTGGTTTGGGTTTTATATTTATAATATATATGAAGCTAAAAAAATAAATGAAAGATTAAAAAAATTAAAAGTAGATAACAAATAAACATACTGATATAATATTTTTTAGAATATTTAAAGAAGAGGAGTTTTAAATGAGATACTATTTAGCACCAATGGAGGGCATTACTGGATACATATATAGAAATACTTATGAGGAGTTTTTTCATAATATTGATAAGTATTTTACGCCCTTTATTGTTTCAAACAAGAGCAGAAGTCTTAAAACTAAGGAATTAAGAGATGTTTTGCCTGGAAATAATGAAAATATGAATATAGTGCCTCAAATACTTAGCAATGATTCAGAAAGTTTTATTGCTACTGCTAAAAGGCTACAAAAGCTAGGATATAAGGAAATTAACTTAAATTTAGGATGCCCAGCAGGAACTGTTGTTTCAAAGTATAGAGGTTCTGGTTTTTTAGCTAAAAGAGAAGAACTAGATAGATTTTTAGATGATATATATAAAATAGATGATATGAAAATATCTATAAAGACTAGAATAGGAAAAGATAGTCCAAAAGAGTTTTATGAATTAATAAAGATTTATAATAAATATCCTTTAGAAGAGTTAATTATTCATCCAAGAACTCAAAGAGATTTTTATGGAAATAACCCTAATTTAGAGGTATTTAAAGATGCGATAAATTTAAGCATAAATCCAATATGTTATAATGGAAATATTTTTACTAAAGGTGATTATAAAGAGTTGACAAAGAATTTTCCAAAAGTAGATACAATAATGATTGGAAGAGGGATATTAGCTAATCCAGGATTAATAGACGAAATAGAGAGTAATGCTTTTATAGATAAAAAAGTATTAAAGGATTTTCACGATAAAGTTTTTAGTAGATATATAGAAGTATATAATGAAGAGAAAAATGCAATGTTTAGAATGAAAGAGCTATGGAGTTATATGATTTATATATTTTCAAATAATAAAAAATATGCTAAGGATATTAGAAAAGCACAAAGGGTAGCTGACTACAATCTAGCAGTTTCAAGGATATTTAGGGAACAAGAAATAATAAAAGGGGCAGGAATGTTTAGTAATAATTATTAGAAATTTAAGGTTTTAATTAAATTACAAGATTAAAAAACCACTATAAAAAATTGTGGTTTTATTTTTATTTATTAAATGTAAAATATTAACAAAATGTAATTAATATGATACATTTAAATGTTTATATGAGAACTACTACAAAAGTATTTATTGTATTTATGGTGTATTTTAATTAAGTTATGGGAGGATAATATGAAAGTAATTTTTACTAAATTTTTATCAAGAATTATGACCTTATGTGTACTTATTGGACTTTATAGTTTTGATATAGTAAAAGCGGATACAATTGCTGAAAAATCAACTATTTGGATTATTGGGGATTCTACAGTATCTGAATTTAATGACAATTATTATTATCCAAGATATGGGTATGGAACTCAGCTACAACAATATATTAATTTAGATGTATATGAAGTTAAAAATCTAGCATTATCAGGAAGAAGCTCAAAAAGTTACATTGAAGATAAAGAGTATAGGATTTTAATTGAGAAAATGAAGGAAGGTGATTATTTAATAATTGGATTTGGGCATAACGATGAAAAGCTAGAAGTAGAAAGATACACTAATCCAAATGGAACCTATGAGGATAAAGGATCTTTTGCGAATTCTTTATATGAAAACTATATAGTGCCTGCAGAAAGTGTGGGATGTAATGTTATTTTATGTACCCCTATAGTAAGAAGAAGTGAGAAGAGTCAATGGGATAATAGTAACCTACATATTACTCCTACAATTGGGGAATATGAAGGTGGGGATTATCCACAAGCAATACGAAACTTAGGTTTTGATTTAAATATTCCAGTAATAGATATGACAAAGTTAACAAAAAATTTATATGATGAATTAGGAGTTTCACAAACATTATATCTTCATGCATGGACTTCTTCAAATTCATTAGGTGTAGATAATACCCATACAAATATATGGGGGAGTAGATACAATGCTTATTTTATAGCAAAAGAGATTAAAGAAATGAACCTTAGTATAATTTCTGATGCTGTTTTAGAGGAAAAAATAAGATATGCACCTACCAAAGAAGAAACTTTAGTTAAAAATCCTGATTATAAAGAGCATGAGTATAACCCTAATTTAGTAGATAGCACACTTTGGCAAGATATTGGAATATGGAAAGGAAGTGTTTTTGGGAATATTGCCAATAGACCTAGTAAAGATAATTTTTCTTTAGGAAAAGATGATAATGATAAGATGAATATTTCTGTTAAAAATAATAAAGGAAAAATATCTAACTCAGCAGATGGAATTGCAATGTATTATTATAAAGTGCCAGTAGGAAGTACTTTTACATTAACAGCTACAGCAAAAATTAATTCTTTTGTAAGAAATAATGAAGTGTCATTTGGATTAATGGCTAGAGATGATATGTATATTGATGAATATAGTGTAGCTTCTTTAGGAGATTATGTTGCAGCAGGACCACTAAAAATGGCTGAATCTACACAGTGGAATTGTTTTGCAAGAAAAAGTGGTGTTCTTACTCAAGGTGGAGTTATAAATAATACATCTCTAAATGTAGGTGATACCATAGAACTAAAAATTGAAAATAATTTAGATGGTTATGCTTGCACATTTGGCAATGAACAAACAATTACAGGGGGGTTTGATTTTTCTTTAACAAGAATTGACCCGAATTATGTTTATGTGGGAATGTTTGTTTCAAGAAATGCAGATATAACATTTGATAATATAAAGTTAATTGTTGATGGTAATGGGGTTTAGAACAAATGGTATTGAATCATGATTTATTAAATAACTTCTTAAGTGATATAGTCTTAAGTGTTAAGGCAAACATAGTATGAGCACTTGAAGGGGAGTAAGGATGTAAAAGTGTTGTTTTGAAACGGTTTGGGCGCAAGGATATAAAACAGTAGAATACCTAAGAGATAATACAGAAAACTTTATAACTTTAGTAAATAAGTGTTTGGATTTATGTATAATAAAAAGTTATGATATATTTTTCAAAATATATCATGGCTTTTTTATTTTATTTCATAGAATAATTATAGATAGAAATTATTGAGGAATGATATTGGTGACTATTGTAAGCAGTGCATTATTGAGATTAAGTTTAGAAGCTGGATTATTAGTTAAGATAGGTTTTAATAAAGATACAGAGAGGTCTTATAAAGTAAATGGAAAAACACTTCTTAAAATTTTAAGAAGAAATTGTAAAAGTAAAATAGGCGTTAAATATAATTTTAAGGATATTAAATGTATTGAAGAATTTCAAGAGGCATTTCCCATAACTAGCTACGAGTTTTATGAAGAGTATATAGAAGAAATGATGAAAGGAAATGAAAATATATTATTTAGTGAAAAGATAGAGTACTTTGGCCATACATCAGGAACAACAGGAAAGCAAAAATTAATTCCCACCACTAAAACAAGTAGAACAATTGCTTCAAAATATATGGCATTACTTCTTAATAGATTCGCTTATGATAATCTAAAAGAACAATGGAATTATGGAAGGGCATTAATGATATCAGATATAGTTACAGCTACGTATACTGATGGGGGAATTCCCATATGTTCGGCAACTTCAGGAGGCATGAAAGCGATAAAAAATATAATAAAGTATATATATACATCTCCAATTGAAGTTATGGAAATAAAGGATAAGGATACTGCAAACTATCTTCACTTATTGTTTGCCCTTAAGGAAAAAAATTTAGCCTACATAGGTGCTCCTTTTATTTCTAATATTTTAGATTTATTTAGAATACTTGAGAATAATTATAAAGATTTAATAAGTGATATAAAGAAGGGAAAAATAAATAGAAAATTAAATTTAGATGATGATATTAGAAAAAAATTAAATGATTTTTTAAAGCCTAACGTTGGAAGGGCTGATGAACTTGAAAGAGAGTTTAATAAGGGATTTAAAGGTGTAATAAAAAAGATATGGCCTAATGTTATATATATAGCTAGTGTAACTGGAGCAAATTTTTCTATTTATAATGATAAAGTTAATTATTATACAGATTATATTCCTATATATTCTCCAGCTTATGCAGCAACTGAAGCTACAATTGGTATTAATCCATATATTAAAAAGATAAGATATGTTATTATTCCAGATACTGCTTTTTATGAGTTTATTCCTATTGAAGAAATAGATAGTGATAATCCAGCTACATTTTTAATAAATGAATTGAAAGTGGGAGAAAAATATGAAATAGTTATTACAAATTATGCAGGGCTTTATAGATATAGATTAGGGGATATAGTTAAGGTAGCTAGTTATTATAATGATTCTCCAGAGATTGAATTTTTGTTTAGAAAAAATCAAGTTTTAAATATGGTATCAGAAAAAACCAATGAAGAACAGTTAACAACTGCTATAAAAAATTCTATGAATAAGCTAAATTTAAGTTTAGTAGATTATACAACAATGCCTGATAACTCTGTTACACCAGGTAAATATATTTTTTATTGTGAATTCAAGGAAAAGATTTCTAAGATAAAAGTTAAACAGTTAGAGGAAATTTTAGATAAAGAGCTTAGAAAATCAAATTTAGCTTATGATAGAGCAAGAAATAATAAGAAGTTAGGAGATATTAAAATGGTAGTTTTAAAAAATGGTACATTTAAAATTATAAAGGAAAGCTTACTTAAAAAAGGTGTATCTAAAAATCAGATTAAAATTCCAAGGGTTATAGTTAATAATAAAGGTGTATTGAATATTTTGAGGAAAAGTATTATAGAGGTTTAGCTACTCAAAATTTTCTATTAAATTTAAGGTAGAAAAGTGGAATCATCAAATTATATATTTCTAAGGAGTGTCCTATATATCTTTATTTTAAGATAAAGATATATAGGACACTAATTTTATTTTAATGTTTATTATATTTATCGTTACTATAAAAGAATTTTTATTTGGATAGATTTACTTAGCCCTTAGTTATATTATTAAATATAATTATGAATAATTTGTTAACATATAAGAAAGTTTAATTGTTTAACTGTAAAATTTATCTTGATAATGGTTAATTTTAGGCATATAATTCATAACAAGTACTAACAATAATACAAATGAATATATGGATTATTCATTGTTTTTCTAAATTTTTAAGTATTATATTCATGAATTGATATTTTTTTATTATGGAAAAACAATATTCATTAAATAAAAGGGGGATTAATAAAATGAAAAGAAATAAAATTATATCAATTTTAGAGTATTCAGCAAGAAATAAAATATTAGTTGGGATTTTAGCAGTTTCCTTAATAGGAGCTGGAGGAGTATTTTTATCAAGTAATGCTGCATTTTCAAATAGTACTATGGGAATTAACAAAATAGTGTTAGCGGAAACATTAAATAATAATGGCAATAAAGCATGTGTTATAAATGGAAATGATAGTTTAGTTCTTTATACATCAGCAAATAGTTCAAACATACAATCATACATATCAGTTGGTGAGATGCTAACAATAAACAGTTATAGCAATGGATACTATAATGTTACTGTGCAAGAAACAGGAGCAACAGGATATATTGCATCTTCAAATATACAAAAAATAATAAGTGGGGTTGGATACGATTTAACTTCATTAACTGGAACAGCTTATACAACTAATGTTTCAACTATGGTTAATTTAAGAGAAGAAGCAACAATGAATTCAGAAGCACTTTTAAAACTTAAAAATAATACATCAGTAGAACTACTTGGAAAACAAGGAGAATGGTATAAAGTAGATGTTAACGGAACTATAGGGTATATTTATGAGGAGTATATAGCAATAGCAAATTCAAATATAACAAGTAATTCATCATCAAGCTCAAGTGTAATTACTTCAAAAGTAACAGAGGTAACTTCTAATAGTAGCAATTCATTATCAAGTTCAAGTACCACTACCTCAAAAGCAACAGGGGCAACTTCTAATTCTAATAGTAGTAATTCAGCAGCTAAAGCTACTTCAGTGAAAAGTGAAAAAACTACAGGTAAAATTAAAACTTTACCAAATCAAACAAGTAGAATAGCATATATCGCACAAGGAAGAACAGCAAGTGTTTATGGAGAGCCAAGTGGAATGACAAATACCATGAATTATTTGCTACCAGGAACTAAAATAACATTATTAGGTTCAGAATCAAACGGATGGTACAAAATAGAATATGAAAATAATGAAGTTGGATATATTAGGGCTCAATATGTATCCTTTAATAAACCAAAGGATTCTTCAGTAGTTAATTCTACAAATACAAAAGGAATTTATAAAACTGGATATGTTACTAATTTATGCACTGATGGAATTGTAGTGTTTGCTGAACCTAATATGGATAGTTCTGAAGTGGTAAGGTTATATCCTGGTGATGACATGTATGTATTAGTACAACAAAATAGTTGGTATGAGGTAAGGGTAGGAAATGAAATTGGATATATACAATCTAGTGATGTTCAGTTTACTGTACCTAATAATGATAACAGACTTCCACAAACATCTAATAAAAAAATGAGTACAATAAATTGTACAGGAGAAGTAACAACTCTATGTCACCTATATTCAGGGCCTAGTACAAGCAGTAAGATGATATGGAAAGTAAGAGAAGGTACAAAGTTAGAAGTTAGGTATAGAGAAGGAGATTGGTATTTAGTTAATTATAATGGAAATATTCTGTTATATGTTAATGTGGCTAATGTTAGATTATTATAAGAATAGATAATAAAACATGAATTATTTAATATTTATATTTTATATGGTAAGCTTATAAAATATATAAGGTTGTATCAAAGTAATATTTTGATATAACCTCTTTTTATATATTTAAGAAATGTAGATATTTTTTTAGATGTTTTATAATCAAAACTTAACGATTTTAATTATTATTAATTATACATAATTAGAACACTAAGAGTGGTATATTTAATGATTATTAGAGATAAAGTAGGCTATTAGTGATATTATTAATATAACAGGCAATGTTGATATTAACATTAAAATAATTAATAAAAAATTATTTGACGTAAAAATATACAATGGTGCTAATAAATGGGCTGATATATATGGATAAATAAAAATATCCTAACATTATTTAAAGCTTACACAATTTTATTGATATAAGTAAAAGTGTGAATACATAAAAAAATGTATCTATAGTTTTTTATAACAAACTCACAAAAAATCAATTATTTTCTTCTAAGTATTTAAAATAATCTTTTTCACATATTAGAAACTTATTATTAACAAGATTTCTTATCTTATAATCTTTTTTCTCATTATCATTTAATTTAGTATAAAATATTTGTTTGAATAACCAAGAACATTCTTTTTTTGTAGGAAAATATAAAATATTAAGCTTGGGAAGTATTTGTGTATCAATAAAGTGCCTCTAACCTTTAAATCTTTTACTAGATCTTGAGGAAACATAACATAATTATATTCTCTTATACATTTCAAGTAAAAATCTACTACAATATTTAGCTTTTTAATTAATTCTTCTAAATTTTTATTGTTGCTACTTGAACTTAAAACTAATTTTTTATAGTGCTTTAAGTTCCAATGAAACTTATTTTCTATTATATCTGAATACTTCATAAATTTTCTCCTTAAATTATTTTTAGTGACAAATCTAAAATTTTCGTATAATATATTATATAATACCCATATGGGGGGGATAGGGATATAAACTTATATGATTATAATAAATGAAAATTCATTAAATTTAAATAGGAAAAATAAAAAAAATTATTTTTAGATATAAAACTAATATTATGTTTAGCCATACCAGTAATATTAGAAAATATACTACAAACTATGCTTTCAACTACTGATACGCTCTTTGCAAGTAAGTTAAGTAGCAATGCTATTGCAGCTATTGGTGCCACTAATCTAATAATGAATATATATATAGCAGTATTTACCTTTATTGGGGTTGGAACAACGGTTTTAATAGCTCAAAATATTGGATCTGGTAAGATAGATAAGGCTAATGAAGTTGTTAAACAATCGATTATATTATCTATTTTAATTGGTATCTTTTTAGGAACCATAAATTCTATATTCTCAAGACCAATACTTATTTTTTTAGGTATAACACCAGATGTTTTAAAATATGCAATTCCTTATTTTAAGGCAGTTAGTATCCCAAGTTTATTTTTATGTTTATCAATGACCTTAGGAAGCTCATTAAGGGGAGCAGGTGATACTAAAAAACCAATGATTGCCGGAATAATTGCTAATGTGTCGAATATTGTTTTGAATTATATATTAATGTTTGGAATATTTAACTTTCACGGATTAGGAATTTTAGGCTCAGGTTTTGCAACTACTATTGCAAGAGTAATTTCATCAGTTATATTACTAATTTACTTCTTTAATGGTACTACAATGTTAAAAATAGATTTAAAGGGTAAGTGGACCATAAATAAAAGTGTACTTAGACTTATATGTAAAATAGGTGGGCCTGCTGGAACAGAGAAATTCATAATGAGAATAGGCCAATTGATTTATGGGTTTATTATTATTTCATTAGGAATTCAATCTTATATAGCTCATAATATAGCAGGTACTATAGAAAGTTATTCTTATCTACCAGCTATGGGTTTTGCAGTAGTAGCCTCAACAATGGTAGGACAAAATTTAGGGAAAAACAATACTTTGGAGGCTAAAAGATATGCTTTAATATCAAATATGTTATCAACTATATTTATGGTCGGTATAGGTATTATCTTTTTTGTAATAGCTCCATTTTTAGCAAGAGAATTTACAAGTAACATACAAATCCAAAATTTAGTTATATCCGTTGTCAGAATAATAGCACTTTTTCAACCATTGCTTTCTCTAACTTTTGTTATAAGTAGTGCTTTGCAAGGTGCTGGTGATACTAAATTTCCTATGTACTTAACTTTTATAGGTATTTGGGGGATAAGAATTGTGTTTGGTTATACACTTGCTATTATATTTAATTTAGGTCTTATAGGAATTTGGATTGCATATTCCATTGATATATCATTTAGAGGTATAATACTATTAATTAGATTTTTAAAGGGTAAATGGATAACTGTAATGATTCATTAATAATTAATTAGAATTGGAGGTTTTTTATATGGAAAAACATGTTCATAAAGAAAGAAAAAATGTTATAAATAGATTATCAAGAATATCAGGTCATGCAGAAGCCATAAAGAAAATGTATGAAGAAGAAAAAGATTGTGAAGATATTTTAATACAAATTACAGCTGTAAAGTCAGCATTAAATAATGTTGGAAAAATAATATTACAGGACCATATAGATAGCTGTTTAGCAAAAGCTATTGAGGAGGAAGATAAAGAGGCTATAAATAAGCTAAATAGTGCCATAGATAAATTTATGAGATAATACAATTTGATAAAATATGATATAGTTAAAAAGGTAAACTTTAAAATATATTATTTAAATATTATTAAATTCACCTTATAACTATATCTAAAGCAGTATTTTAAAATCTTCTATTGTTAAGAGTTTATTTTGAGTAAATACATAGATGTGGTAAAATATATATATATCAAACAAAAATAGGAGGTTTTTAAAATGGATGAAAATAAAGATGTTAAACTTACTGAAAAAAAAGACTCACCTATAACTTATGATAATATGGTAGATATTAAAAAAGAAGAAAACTTAGATTTTTACAATCTAGATGAACCAATTGTTAAACTAGAGGTAGATTGCAACAATAATAATTGTGAACCATCAAATACTAAAGAGGTAGATTTTAGTGATCCTTTTTTAGCAAATGATGAGTATATAGAGAATAAAGCTAAGGATATAGGGGAGAGAGAAGTAAAAAAATCATCTATAATCTCTAATAATATGAAATTTGAAGAAAAGTTAGTTCCTATTGACGGGGTTGGAATAGAATATTATGGGTCATCTTCTTCAAAGGAATCAATTGGTACTACAGAATCTGCTTATTGTCCTAAGGGCACTATACAATTAAAACCTGAGGATATAGATTTGAATAATTCTACCTTTGAAGATGTAAGTGATTTAGCCTATGGAGAAAAAAATTATAAATCTGAACATAAGCAAGGTATTGATGTAAACGATATTTGGATGCCTAAAAATGAAAGTGATGAAGACTAAAATTCTTAGAAATAAATAGTAATAAAGATAGATAGTAGATTTTTAAGAATTATATTATAAAAACTAAATCAATATAATGATAAAGCCCAAAAGGTTGAAATTCATCTAACCTTTTGGGTTTTATCATATGTATAAGTATTAAAATAATTACAAATATTGAAAATAATATTTTTATATGACTTGAAATATAAGGAAAAACAATATATAATAAACTTATTAAATAGCTTTTAAAAAGTTATTTAATAATCTTAAAAAGGGAAGAAAGGAGTATTATGAGATACTTATTAGGATTAGATATTGGAACATCTGGAACTAAAACTGCTCTTTTTGATGAATACGGTACAACCATAAAAACCTCAACATATGGATATGAGTTATATCAGCCACAAGCTATGTGGGCAGAGCAAAATCCAGAAGATTGGTGGCAGGCTTGTGTTAAGGGAATAAGTGATGTAATTAAAGAAAGTGGAATAAGTTCTAAAGATATTAAAGGTATAGGGCTAAGTGGACAAATGCATGGTCTTGTGCTTCTTGATAACGAATACAAGATTATAAGAAACTCAATTATATGGTGTGATCAAAGAACTGAAAAGCAGTGTGAGTATATGACCAAAGTTATTGGTAAAGAGAAGTTAATAAAAATAACTGGAAATCCTCCTTTAACAGGGTTTACTTTATCAAAACTATTATGGGTTAGGGATAATGAGCCTGAAAATTATAATAAGATATATAAAATATTGTTACCTAAGGATTATATAAGGTTTAAGTTAACAGGTGAGTTTGCTACAGAGGTTTCTGATGCTAGTGGTATGCAAATACTTGATATAAACAGCAGAACTTGGAGTGATGAATTAATAGAAAAGTTAAATATAAATAAATCCATACTTCCAAAGGTTTATGAATCTGTAGTAGTTACAGGAAATGTTAAAAAAGATGTAGCTACTATAACAGGACTAGCGTCTGGTACGCCAGTTGTTGGTGGGGCAGGAGATCAAGCAGCTGGTGCTGTAGGAAGTGGAATAGTAAAGGAAGGAGTAATTTCTACTGTTATTGGTTCATCAGGAGTTGTATTTGCTTCAACAGATACTCCAAGATTTGATATAAAGGGAAGAGTTCATACCTTATGTCATGCAATACCTAATAAATGGCATGTAATGGGAGTTACTCAAGGGGCTGGACTTTCTCTTAAATGGTTTAAAGAAAACTTTTGTAGAAAAGAAATTGAGGAAAGCAAAGAACTTAAAATAAACATATATGATTATTTAACTGATGAAGCTAGTAGGTCTAAACCAGGTTCAAATGGGGTTATATATTTACCTTATCTTATGGGGGAAAGAACTCCTCATATAGATCCAAATGTTAAAGGTGGATTTTTAGGTGTATCTCTTATAAATAATCATGGGGATTTTATAAGAAGTATTTTAGAAGGTGTTGGATTTAGCTTAAAGAATTGTCTTGATATAATAGAGGATATGAATGTTAAGATTAGAGATATTAGAGTAAGTGGTGGTGGAGCTGAAAGTGTTTTATGGAGACAGATATTAGCAGATATCTTTAATAAGCCATTAAAAACTGTAAAAGCATCTGAAGGGCCAGCTTTAGGAGTTGCTATTTTAGCAGGGGTAGGAGTTGGAATTTAT
>CAUWNL010000068.1:0-15106 GCA_963559995.1 uncultured Sarcina sp. | reverse complement strand
GAAAACTTTGCAACAGGTAGTGCTAATGCAGGTAAAATAATACCAATTCCAGTAGGTATGCAAATACAACCATTAAATGTATCGCTTGCAGATGCTCAATTTGAGCAATTAAAGAAATATACAGACTTACAAATAGCGAGTGCTTTTGGTATTCCAAGTAATATGTTAAATAACATGGAAAACAGTAGTTATTCATCAGTTGAAGCACAAAATTTAAACTTCTTAGTTAATACAATGAGTTTTATATTAAAACAATATGAACAAGAAATAAGTTATAAGCTTTTAAGTTCAACTAGCATAAATCAAGGTATGTATTTTGAATTTGATGTAGCAGGTCTTTTAAGAGCAGATATAACAACTAAGATGAATTATTTATCAACAGGTGTTATAAATGGTATATTCACTCAAAATGAAGCTAGAGGTCAACTAGGCTTACAAGCACTAACTGGTGGCGACCAGTTAATTGTCAATGGCACATATATTCCAAGTACTATGTTAGGTGCTAATTATGGTATAACTCCGAAAGGAGGTGATAATGGTGGTAAATAAATATTATGAGTTTAAAAATATAACTAATGATAAAGCAGAACTTTACATAAGTGGTGAAATTCAATCAGAATGTGGTATATTTGACGACCCTAGTGAATGTGGAGATAATGTGTTAACTAATTTTATTAATACAGTACAAAGCTTAAAGAATGTTAAAAACTTAGATATTCATGTAAATTCAGTTGGTGGAGATTTATTTGCAGGAATACAAATGTATAACTGTTTAAAACAATTATCTAATACTAATAAAACAGTTTATGTAGATAGTCTAGCTGCAAGTTCAGCTTCTTTAGTAAGCATGGCAGGGGATAAAATAGTTATGCCTAGTAATGCTTTTTTAATGATGCATAAGCCAATGGTAGGTGCTAGCGGTAATGCTGATGATTTAAGAAAAACAGCAGATATGCTAGACCAACTAGAAGATGGTATGCTAACAATTTATCAAGAAAATTCATGTGCTGGAGTAACAACAGAACAAATAAAAAATATGGTTGATAATGAGACATGGTTAAATGGAGTAGAAGCTAGTAAATATTTTAAAAATATTGAATTAGTAAGTCAAATAAATGCTCTTAATACAGCAAATTTAAATTTTGAAAATTGTTCATATAAGCAAATACCAAAAATACTTTTAGTTCAAAACCCAAAAATCGAGAAAATTAACATTGGAAAGGCTGAAAATACAGAAAACAAGGTAGATATATCAGAAGTTGATAATGCTCTGTTAGAATTTGAAGTATTGTTAGAATTAAACAAATAATTAAATAAAGTAAAAGAAGTTCAATTTTTGAGCCTCTTTTTTTAATAACAAAAATAAAAAAGGTAGGTAATAATTAATGAAAAAATCAGTTGAAATATTAGAAAAAATAGAAGAAATTAAAAATGAAATGAAAGTGCTTAAAGATAATGGGGATGTAGCTAAAGCACATGAAAAAGTAGATGAATTGAAAGCTTTAAGAAATGAATATGAAATTGAAGTAGAGCTTGAAGCAGAAGAAGTAAAAAATATAGCAACTAAAACACCAATGGGGGAAAACAAAGCGGAAAATAAGATAGAAACAAAAGTAGAAAACAAAGGAAAAGTATTTAATAGTGCAGTAAAGAAAGTATTTAGAGGTGGTAAAACTTTAACACCAGTAGAAAACTCAATACTACAAGAATCAGTAGGTTCAGAGGGTGGATATTTATTACCAATCGAATTTGTAAACCATATTGAAAAATTAAGAAGACAATTCTTACCACTAAAACAATATTGTAGAGTTATACCAGTAAGTTCACCTACTGGAAACATGCCAATCGAAGTAGATGATGATAGTGCTTTAGTAAACTTTACAGCAGGTACAACACTTACTAATGCAGATATATCATTCAATCAAGTAGCATGAAATTTAGCTTCTTATGGTAAAATAATTCCAATTTCAGCTAACTTATTAGATGATGAAACAATCAACTTACCAAACTTTATAGGATATAAATTTGCTAAAGTATCTGTATTAACAGAAAATGCTAAAATACTAGAAATAATGGGTAAAGCACAAGTAATAAGTAGTGCAGATTATACAGCAATAACACAAGCTTTAAATAAAGAATTAGACCCTGCAATATCAAGTACTTCTTGTATATTCACTAACCAAGATGGATTTGATTACTTAGATGAATTAAAAGATACATTTGGTAGACCACTATTAAATGTATCTTTAGCAGATGCTACACAAAAAATGTATAAAGGTAGACCAGTAGTAGTACTTTCAAATGCTCATATGCCAAGTGCTAGTGGGGTATTATCATTCTATGTTGGAGATTTATCTAGTGCAGTAGCATTTTTCGATAGAGGACTTTTAGAAATGGCTTCATCTGTAGATGCAGGATTTACTTCTAACACAGTTTTAACTAGATGTATAGAAAGATTTGACGTAGAAGAGCTGGATACAAAAGCTATAGTATGTGTTCAAATAGCTGTTTCTACTCAAAATAAATAATTAAACTTTTTAAGATAGCAATTAAGCTATCTTTTAGTTTTTTTAAAATGGAGGTAAGCTATGAATAGTAATATGTTAGTATCTTTAACTGAAATTAAAGCTTATTTAAGAATTGATTATGATGATGATGATGAATTAATAAATAGTTTAGTAATAGCTTCATCAGAATATATAACAAATGCAACAGGTATATCATTTGATATGAATAATAGTTTAGCTAGTATGTGTGCAAAGTTACTAGTAGCCAACTGATATACAAATAGAGTTCCTGTCGAAAATGCTAAAGGTGTTGAAGTTCCTTATGCGATTAGCTATATACTTACTCAATTAAAGTATGGCTATCCAGGAGTAATGAAAAATGAGGAATAAGAATAAAGTTATTAATTATAATGAACGAATCAGTATAATACAAACAAATAATTTGATAGATAAAGATGGCTATCCAATTCCTGTTGAAAAAGCACCAGTAATTTATACTTGTTGAGCAAATGTTAATAATTTGTATGGTAAAACACTCTTTGAAGCAATGGGAGTAGGTCTACAAGATATACTAAATGTTCAGGTTAGGTATTGTAAGCAAATAGAAAAATTATTTTTAAATGACGCTGGCCTTAAAAATAAAGGATATAAAATTAAATTCAAAGGCATTATTTATGACATTATAATGGTTGATTTTCAATCATTTAATAAAATAAGTGTGACTTTTAAGGTGCAACAATATGAGTAATTTTTTTGTTGAGATGGAAGGCTTTAATGATTTAAAAACACAAATAGATAAGATTACAGAAGATGGACAGACACAAGCTAATAAAGATATTCTTAAGAAATGTGGGGAAATGACACAAGCTAGAGCAAAACAATTAGCTCCAAAAAGCGAAGACCATATGAAGAGCGGTGTTAAACATAAAAATACACCAAGACTAATTCCACCTACATCTTTAGCTGATGGTATACCTTTAAGTTGTGTAAAAGGGCAAAATAAAACTAATATGAGTATTACAGTAGGTTGAAAAAATTTAAATGATAGTCCTTATGTTTATGCTAGATGAGTAGAATGAGGTACATCTAAAATGCCACCTAGACCATTTATGGAAACAGCTTTAAGAGAAAGTGAAAGTCAATTTATTGGCATAGCTAAACAGCAATATGACAACTTAGTAAAGGAGCTAGAGTAAAAAAATGAATAATGAAGTAAGTTTAAATGAAACAATTTTAACATTATTAGCTGATACAAAAGTTCCAGTTCGTTACGGTTGATATGACGGAATAAAAGAAAATAATATAACTTTTTTTCAATACTTAGAGCAAGGTTCAAATTATTCGGAAGATGAAATGGACAGTGAAGTACATTATTTTCAAATAGATATTTGGGGTTATACAAACTTAGAATCGTTAAAAAGTCAAGTAAAAAATATTTTATTAGCTAATGATTTTATATTAGTTGACTCTAAAGATTTATTTGAAACAGAACAAAAGTTATTTCACAAAGCAATTAGAGTTAAAATAGAAAAATTTATAAATTAGAAAGGAAAGATAAATATGGCAAATAGCGTAAATCAAATAGTAAAATCAAGAAGAATCGGTATGAAAGATTTGTATGTAGCACCAGTTACACAAGATGAAATAACAGGTTATACAGCGGGTACACCAATACAATTAGCAAGAGCAATAAGTGCTAAAATTACAACAAAAAAGACAGTAACAAATGAATATAGTGATGATAGTTTAGAAGAAAGTATAGAAACTTTTGATAGTGCTACAATTTCTTTAAATATTAATGATTTATCACCAGAGATGGAAGCATTACTACTAGGTGCAACTTATGATGAGAATGGATTTTTAGTAGACAGTGCAACTGATATATCAAATCCATTCGCATTAGGATTGAGAGATAGAAGGTCTGATGGAAAATACGAGTTTATTTGGCTTTATGTATGTAGATTTAATGAAGGAAATGAAAGCGATTATGAAACAATAGAAGATAAAGTAAAAGCTCAAACACCAACATTGAAAGGGTCAATAATACCACGTCAAATAGACCAAAAATGGAGAATTAGAGTTAATGAAAGCTATTTATTAGCTAATAACACAGGTGCAAGCACAGCTATAAAAAATTGGTTTGGACAAGTTCAAGAACCTACAGCTTTAAATATGCAAAAGACAGTTAGCTCACCAACTACAGTTGTAGAACCTATGAACAGTAGTACACCTAAATAAAGCTCAGAATTAATTAAAGAAAGGATATTAATATGAAAATTACAGTAAAACAAGACGGGAAAGATAAAATATTCACATTAGGAGAGATAAAAGGCTCTACATATAGAAAATTCTTAGAAATTAGAGATATATTATTAGAAACAGATAGAAGCAACGCTGAATATACAGTAGAACATTTTGACATGATGGTAGAATTTTTAGTTAAGTGTTTTGGAAATCAGTTTACAGCAGATGAATTACTAGATAGTGTTGATATTTGGGATATAAATATATATGTTGCTGAAGTTCAAAAATATATAAATGAAAAAACAGCTAGTAAAATGAAAAAATTATCAAAAAACTAATTAAGGAGGAAGATGATAATTCCTCCAGTAATGAGTTTGATGAATATGATAGAGAAAATGGCTATGATGATTTAGATGATGATATAGAAAGAAAATTTGTAGATATTCTTTTTGAAATATATGATTATGCTATGAAAAATGGTAGTTCATATAATGATTGTGAGAACATGGACATTTTAGGCTATATAGATTATTTAGATTACATATTAAATAGGCAAAAAGAACAGCATGAAAATGATGAAACTGTTCTAGATTAGGAGGTGGATTATGGCAGGTGTAAGTGTAAAAATAGGTGCTGATAGTTCACAGTTCCAAAGAGCAATGCGAGATATGACTCAATCTTTAAAGGCAACTGAAAGTGAGTTAAATTTAGCAAGTGAAAAAGCAAGACTTTTCGGTAGTAATACAGACTATTTAAGAGCACAAATAGATACTTTAACAAGTAGATTAGAAGCTCAAAACAGTATGTTAGGTATGCAAAGAGAGTATATTTCTACTTTAAACGCTGATATAACAGCTTTAAGTGAAAAACAAGAAGAAGTGGCTAGTACTTTAGAAGAGTTAAATGCTCAAAGGCAAGAAGCTATAGCAAATTATGGCGTAGAAAGTGAAGAAGTGAGTGCTTTAGATGAAGAAATAACAGCACTAAATGCTGAATATCAAGGCTTAAGTAGTAATTTAAGTAAACTTAATAGTAAATTAAATAATGCTAATATTAAATTTAACAACTCTCAAGCTTCTATTTTAAAAACTCAATCTAGTTTAAATAGTTTTAATCAACAATTAAAAACTAGCAAAATAGATAGCTTCAATAATGCAATGGGTGAGGTATCAGAAAAAAGCGTAGCAGTTGCTAGTGCTTTAACGCCAGTTTCTCTTGGACTGGTGGCCGTTGGTGGATATTCTGCATATGCTTCAATAAAATTTAGTGATGCTTTAGCTAAGTTATCTACAATAGCAGACACATCTAAAGTAAGTATAAGTCAATTTAAGCAACAGATATTAGCTTTGTCAAATCAGACTGGTATAAGTGCTACTAGTATAGCAGAAGATGCATACCAGGCGATTTCAGCGGGTGTAAAAACTGGAAACACTATGGATTTTGTTACAAAGTGTACAAGACTTTCAACAGCTGGATTTGCTGATAGTGGGCAAGCTTTAGATTTATTAACCACAATTCTAAATGCATATGGTATGAAAGAATCAGATGTAAACATGATAAGTAATGATTTAATACGTACTCAAAACTTAGGTAAAACTACAGTTGGCCAGTTGGCTCAATCAATGGGGTTAGTTATCCCAATGGCACACGATACAGGAGTGTCTTTACAACAATTATCAAGTGCTTATGTTATGATGACAGCTAAGGGTGTAGATACAGCTGAATCCACTACAGAAATACGTTCAATGTTATCAGAGCTAAGCAAAGACGGAAGCAAGAGTGCTAAAATTTTAAAAAGTGAAACAGGAGAAAGTTTTACTGAATTGATGAAAAAAGGTGATAGTTTAGGGCAAGTTTTAAACATATTACAAAAATACGCTCAAAAAAATGGTACTTCACTTAAAAATATGTTTTCAGATGTTAGAGCAGGAAATGGAGCATTAGAATTAGCTACTAATGGAGGACAAGATTTTAATAATATCTTATCTGAGATGTCTAAAAAAGGTAATGATACTAATGAAGCTTTTGAAAAAGTAACCAATACAACAGGTTATAAACTAAAGAAATCTTTAAATGATTTAAGGAATTCATCTATAAAATTAGGAGACCAATTACAACCAGTAATAAGTCATATAGCTGTTGGGATAACTGATGTAGCTAATTCTATACAAAAATTATCACCTTCTCAATTAAAAATGATTACTGATGTAGGTTTAGCTATAGTAAGTTTTACTCTTTTTGCTAAAACACTGTCTGTTGTTACAGGTGGCCTAAAAACTGTTGGCACTGGTATAAGTAACACAATAAATTTTTTTACTGTAGGGGAAGATGGAGTTAGTACATTTACTAAAAGTCTAAACTTCTTAAAAACAGGGTTAACAGGTGTTTGAGAAGTTATGATGGCTAATCCTATTTTATTAGTAGTAACAGCGATAACACTTATAACTATTGCATTAATAGAAGCATATAAACATTGTGCATGGTTTAGAAATATGGTAAATGGAGCATGAGCAGATATTACAAGTGTTTTTAATGGATTTATAACTTTTATCAAAAGTGTTTTTGTTAGTGGCTGAAAACAGGGGTTCACTCTTATTTCAAATATCTTGACAAATTTTAAAAAAGGTATAAATGATTTAACTCAAACTGCTCAAAATGTGTTTAATTATATAAAAACTAGTTTATCTAATTTTGTAACTATAGTTAAAACACATATTACACAAGTGATATTAGCTATAACAAATTTTGGTGCTTTAATTTGGTCTAAAGTAAGTTTTATATTTACTAATATGTGGACTATCATAAAAAATATATTTGCTGGTAGTCTACTTTTATTAATAGATTTAGTAACATTAAATTTTACTCAATTAAAAAGTGACGCATTAAATATTTGGAAAAATATTTCTACATCTTTTACAAATATTTGGACAGGTATTAAAACTCATGCTATTCAAATTTTCGAGGCTATAAAGTATGAAATAATTAATAAAATAACTTTATTAAAGGCACAAACTATTCAAAAATTTGAAGCTATAAAATATGGAATAATTAATTCAGTAGAAAATCTTAAAAATAGTGTTGTAAATGGATTTGAAAATTTAAAGTCTAGTGCTATTAGTACTATAGACAACTTGAAACAAGGAGCAATTAATGTATTTGAAAATTTACTTAATTTCTTTATTACTCTACCTCACAGATTATATTCTTTAGGAGTAGAAATGTTTAGTGATATGAGAAGTGGTGTCATAGGTACTATAAATGGTGTTAGAAGTGCAATAGTAAGTGGCATGGAAAATGCTTTAAGCTTCTTAGCTAGTTTACCAAGCCGAGCATTTGAGTATGGAGTAGATTTTATACAAGGTATGGTAAATGGTATTAGAAATATGATAGGAAGTGTTGAAAGTGCAGTATCTAACGTAGCTGATACAATAAGAAGTTATTTACACTTCTCAGTTCCAGATGTTGGAAGTTTAACTGATTATGAAACATGGATGCCAGATTTTATACAAGGTCTAGCAGATGGTATTAATAATAATAAACATTTAGTTAAAAGTGCTATTAGCAACTTAGCAACAGATATAAAAATAGGTACAACAACAGATTTAAACTCTTTGGACTTAAAAGCTCAAAGTGCAACAATAAATCATGTTATTAAAGATTGTACAGCAAGAAATAATGTTGATAACAGTAGACTAATACAAGTTAATTTACAAGTTGGAAGCAAAACTATTGCTAGCACATTAGTTGATGATTTAGGGAAGATAATAGCTAAAAAGCAAAGTGCAAGGGGGATAACTAGAGGTGTTTTATCTAATATTTAATAATAAAAATTCATATACAGATATGGGCGTAAGTATAATAAAACGCCCTAGTATACAAAGTCCAACGAGAAATATAAATAAAGTCGAAATCACAGGACATGATGGAGATTTATATCAAGATTTAGGTGGTTATGGAGATATTACTATTACAGTAAGTTGTAACTATGTAGATAGAGATAATATTAAAAAATCATGGCGAAAAATTAAGTCATGGATTAATAATATTCAAGATAATAAATTAATTTTTTCTGATGATATAGACTTTTATTACAAAGTTAAAAATGTTACTTTATCACAATTAACAGTAACTCAAAAAGTTTTAGGTAACTTTACAATAAGCTTTGTATGTGAGGCTTACAGTTACGATATAAATGGCTTAAACTCTATAGAATTAAAGAATAATTCTACTCTTTATAACTATTTAGATACTTCTAAACCACTAATAAAGGCATATGGTGAGGGAGTTGGAACAATAATAATTAATAATAATAGCTTTACTGTAGATGTTGGGGATTATGTTTATATTAATAGTTCTTTAGAATTAACCTATAAAGATTTAGATACTCTAGCCAACCTACTAACTGGAGAATATCCAGTATTAACAACAGGAGAAAATACAATAAGCTGGGATTCTAATATAACTAAAATAGAGATACAGCCTAATTGGAGGTGCATTTAATGGCTAGCTTTGAATACTATAAAAATTCTAATAAGAATTATAATAATAATGGTGATATTAGAATACCAATGATTACTGGTATCTTGACATTTGAGATAAATTCAACTAATGAAGTTGATATTGATATAAGTTATGATAAATACGGTCTTTGGAAAAAGATAGAGAGATTTGGAGTAATAAAAGTCAAAGTTCCTTATACCAAGAACAAACAATTGTATAGAATATATGACTTAGAAAAAGATATGTTAAGCTACAAAATTAAAGCAAGGCATATCTTTTTTGATTTAGTAAATAATATTTTGCTGGATAATAGACCAACTAATTGTAATTGTCAAACAGCATTATGCAATATACTGACAGATACAAGCTTCACAGGGCAAAGTAATATAACATTAGATAATACAGCTTATTATATAAATACTAACTGCATAGAAGCGATTAATGGTAATTCAGCTAATAGTATTATTAATAGATGGGGCGGTGAAATACTTCAAGAAAATTTCAACGTAATTATAAATGATAGATTAGGTGGAGATTATGGAGTAAAAATTAAATATGGGCTAAATATGCAAAATGTGACTCTAGATGACAATATGGATAATATTTATACTAGAATTTATCCAGTTGCTTATAATGGAATAATGTTATCTGAAAAATATGTTGATTCACCTATTATTAATAATTATCCAATTATTAAAACTAACTTTGTTAGTATGAATGACTTAAGGTTAATAGACAGCTCTACAGATACAAGTACTCTTAATTCTGATAATACTGATAGTGATGGAAATACTTATTTTGATACTGAGGAAGAATTATATCAAGCTATGATAAATAGATGTAATACTTTATTTGCTAATGGACTAGATAAACCATCTATTAGTGGAACTATTAATATGATAGCTTTAGAAAATACTTTAGAATATCAATATTTTAAGAACTTAGTTAATGTTGGAATTGGTGATACTGTAACAGTAGAACATAAAGACATTGGAATAGATTTATTAACTAGATGCGTAGGATATGTAGTAGATTTAACTACAAATAAATACAATAAAGTAGAATTAGGTACAATTGAAGCAAATTACTTTGATAATCAATCAGATATACAAAGTACAGTTGATAATATATTAAATAAAACTAATAATATTTTAAATCCTGATGGTTCCATAAAAGCTCAAGATTTAACAGGTGTTATTGATGGAACTAAAGCAAAAATGCAAGTAATGAGAAATGTTGCTAGTGATAGTCAAGTTAGAGCATTATTATTCGAGGATAATGTAAAAGGTAGTAAAACTTATGGAGCTATGGCACTTGGTACTATGGGATTTATGATAGCTAATGAAAGAACATTAGATGATAAGGATTGGAATTGGAGAACTTTTGGAACAGGAAATGGATTCGTAGCTGATATGCTAACAAGTGGTACTATAAACACTGATAACATTAATATAGCTAACAATGACAAAAGTTTTTTAATAAATAATGAAAGTTTAACTGTATTACAAAATAATATTGCAAGGATTTTTTTAGGATTAGCACAAAATAGTAACGGTGATACTGTAGTAGATTTTACTTTAAGAGATAATAATTCTAATGCTGTATTAAGTAGTGATGAAAATGGTAATCTGACTTTACAGGGCGATGTTATTTTAAAAAATGAAAATGGACAATTAACAGCCAGTTTGCAAGATTTCGGATTAAATATTTATGATTGTTTCAATGCTGGTAGCTTTGTTGGAGGAATACAAAGTGTTGAAAGAGTTAAAGATACAATTTTAAGAGGAGTTCAAATATACGCAGATAATTCAACAAATACAACAAATTTTATTGCACTAGGTAATAAAACTGGTGTTAGTTCTAACGGTAATTCTGATTTTCGTTCTAATATAATTATAAACAATGATAATAATGAAATATTACGTAATACACAAGTCCAAGAAAGTGATTTAGATTTTGTTGATGAAAACTACGGTTATGTAGGTGGATTCAAATATTTTAATGATGATACAATAGGATTGTGTACTAACTGAAATAAAACTATGAAGTTTTGTTATGAAAATAATGGAGAATGAACTTCAGCTATGAGTATGCTTAGAGATGATAACCCTAGATGGCAACTATGGGGAGGAATAAATGTAAATGGTAATCTTACTGTAACAGGAACTAAAAACAGAATTGTAGATACAGAAAATTATGGTACAGTAAGTTTAAATGCTTATGAAACAGCAGAACCATTTTTCGGCGATATTGGAGAAATAACTTTAGATGAAAATGGTTATTGTAAAGTAATGTTAGAAGATAAATTTAAAGAAACTATAGAAAAAGATAGTAAATATCAAGTGTTTTTAACTAAATACGGACAAGGTGATGTCTTTATTTCTGAAAGAAATGAAGATTTTTTTATTTTACAAGGTACTGCAAATTTAACTATAGCGTATGAAATAAAGGCTAAACAGCTAGGCTATAAAGATATAAGACTAGAAGAATTTAAAAACACTAAGGAGGAATAAACATGGCAATTAAAAATTTTAGTTTCGCAATAGATACTATTAAATCTAATTTAGATATTGTTGCTACTGTAAAGCAGTTAGATAATGTAATATTTAATATTAGTGTAACAGAAAATGGACTTGCAAAAGACTTAACAAATCAAACAGTACAATTATTTATGAGAAAAGCAGATGGTAGCTTGGTTGTGCAAACAGATAATATAATAGTAGCTAATCCAACAACAGGAGTAGTACAAATTAATGTTATAAATGGAGCATTTTCTACAGTAGGTTTAACAGTTGGAGAACTTGACATTGAAGGTAAAGATGGTGATATATCAACATCAGTTTTCAGCTTTAATGTAGTAGAAAAAATAGGAAGTAACCAAGCTATTGAAAATGAAGTAAATGTTAATTTATTTAATCAAATAGTAAATACATTAAATCAAGCTACAACAGAAATACAACAATATAAAGCATTTTTCAATGAATTTACATCAGCAGGTGTAAGTGTTCAAGGATTAGCTGATGTAAAGACTTATATTGATAATAGTTTAAGTAATTTAAAGACTGATAGTACAGTAGCTACAAATTTAGATAGTGAATTAAAAACAACTATTACAAGTGCAAATACAATACAAACTAGTTTAGAACAAACAATAGCTAGTGCAAATAATAATGCTAATGGTTATTTAACATCTACTACATTAACACCAATATTAGATAAATTTACACCTTACATGCAATGGAACGGTATTTCTAGTGCTGATTGTAATACTTTAACTAAAGGTGGGTTTTATTCAATAAATGCTATGACAGTTGATTTATCTACTACTCATTTCCCTTTAAGTGGTGAGTGAGGGTTATTGCTTGTAAGTGAAACACAAGGTGGAACAGATGGCGGAACTGTAATACAAATTTTTTATGGGTTAACTTCGACAAGATTATTTTATAGAATGTTTAATGCTAATGCTTGGAGGGATTGGACAGAATTTGTAACAACAACTACTCTAAGGACAAATTTAGATGCTTTAAAAACTACTCTAGAAGCTGAAATAACTAATATTAATTTAACTACTAACAAAATTACTCAATCGTTAGCTGGATTAACTTTAGATGATACTAAAGAGTTTAGAAGTTATGATGTAAATAGAACTGTAAATAATGTATTAGGAACAGCGAGAGTAGGAGTAAATGAATTTGGTAATCCAACTGCTGTTTTAGAATTTTTAAAAGATAATAACTTGTTTTTAACTTTAGAAATGTTAACTACAAGTGAGTTTAAATTAAAAGACAGTGCAGGAAGTGGAACAACAGCTTTATTATTTACAGATAAAAACGGAGATACTGATAAAGGGTGGATTGGTAAATATGTTGGAGGAGATTTCACAGTTAAATCTAATACAAATAATTTAATATTAACAAATAATTATGGCTCTCATATAGTAGTTGGGCAAGGTGGCTATTTTTATCCAAGTGCTTCATATCAATGAGCATTAGGTAAAGATGGTAACAGATGGACTACTGTTTATTGTTCAAGTGTAAACCAAACTTCCGATAAAAGGTTAAAAGAAAATATAGAGTATTTACAAGAAACTCCAAGAAGTGTAACGGATAGTTCTATAACTCTAGAAGATTTATATGAATTTATAAATAAAGATTTAAGATTAAGCACTTATGATTATAAAGAAACAGTTAATTTAAATAGTGATGAAAGACAAAATTTACAGGGTAAATTGGGTTTTATAGCACAAGATTTACAACCATCAGCTGTTGGCCAAAGTGTATTAATACCGCCTAAAACTGCTGATGGTTATTTAGCGTATGATTTAAATAACTATATCAACGTACTTGCAGGGGCTTTACAAATGACTATACATAAAGTAGAAGCTATGAACAGTGTAAATCAATTGACAGCTTTATCATCTATAAGAAATCAAGTTCTAGGAAAGCAAATAAGTCAATTAATGTTACAAAATTTACAAGTGCAACAAAGATTAACTGAATTAGAAAGCAAAGTTAATAAGCTTACAGCTACAACAGTAGCAGAAAATAACACAACAAATGGAGGAAACATAAATGGAACAAAGTAATTTAATCGTAACACAATTTGAACAATGGAAAAACTTTTATGACTGAGGTTGGTGTACAATATCTGACCTACAAATGTTAATGGAATATGGAGTATTAACTCAAGAACAAGTAAATGAAATAATAGCAAGTAAACCAAATCTTACAGGAAGAATTGTAAACCCTATACCAAAAGGCAATTCAAATAATACAACTACTACACCAGTAGGGAACACAGGAACAGCTACAGATGGTTCAACAAATACAGGAGGCACAAATAGTACTCCGAATGCTGAAAAGCAATCAGAAACAGGCACAGCGACTTCTACGGGTATACAAACTAATTCTATAAAATAAGGAGGGAATATACATGAGTATAGATGTAACAGTATTAATCGCTGCTTGCAGTACAATGTTGGGTATGGGGGTTACAGTAGTTAAATTAAAAAAAGATAGTAATCAGGAAATAAGAGAAAAAACAATCAATGAAAGCAAAGTAGGACAAGAGATATTTTATATATCTAAAAATATAGATGATATAAAATTTAATCAACGTTCTTTTAATGAAGAAGTTAAAAACATCAATGATAGACTTATAAAAGCAGAAGAAAGCATTAAAAATGCTCATAGTAGAATAGACCATATAGAAAAAGGAGGATATTAATATGTTAAATGCAGTATTATCACAAATTACGCCTGATGTTTTAACAGCTTTAGGGGTTGGCATAGGTGCTTTTTTAGTTACAGTAATAAAAAAGGTTGGGGATAGTGGAATAAACTACTTAGAGAGCCACAGAGGGTTAATAGAACAAAAGCTACAAGTATCTAAACATGAACAAGAAATACAAACAGCGAAAGAAATTTGGAATATGGTAGATGAGAAATTTAGAATTACTAAAAATCTTGAAAATGTAGTTAAATCTAAAGCTGATGAATTTGATAAGATACTTTTATCTAAAATTCCATATTTAACCCAAAGTGAGGTATCAGATATAAGACAAGCTATAGCAGGAGAAGTAAACAAAGGTAGACAAGCTCTAAATAGTGACTCATTAAAAGCACAACAAATAGCTATAGTACAACAAAATAATGAATTAACTAATGAAAATGCTCAATTAAAAAATAAAATAGAGCAATTGCAAAATTTAGTTAAATAATAAAAAAATAGATGTATACATAATAATTTAATATGTATACATCTATTAAATTAATAAATTAATAAAAAGGAGAGTAAATATATGATTAATGGTATTGATGTTTCAAATTGGCAAGGAGAAGTAGATTTTTCACAAG
>CAUWNL010000067.1:0-15209 GCA_963559995.1 uncultured Sarcina sp. | reverse complement strand
AATATATTTGAATTATATCCATATTTAGGTTTACACAATCAATTATACATTACCTGCAAAAACTATGTAATATTTACAATTCCATTTTGTATGTGCTAAACTATTGTTATCCATTTTAGGATGCCTCCTTTTATTATTGAATTTGGCTGTCGAACCTAATTCTATATTAACAAAAGGAGGCTTTATTTTCCTTATTATCGCTAAAGCTTTTTCTAAACACCCTTGCGTTTTCTAAATACAATAAAAAGCCCTGAGAGTATTACCTCAGGGCTTTATTTAATATTATAAATTTTTAAAAAATACTTTAAAATTAATTCCATCATATCCTGTTATCAACGGAAATTTATTAAATGGGATTAACAGATTTTTCAATACAACTTTGTTACTTGAAACAACACAACCATCTTTTTCAAAAGTAATTACACCTTCATATATTATAAGATCATTAACAGTTGTAACTACTACTGGAAGCGTATTTATTTTAATATCATTTGCTGATGAATTTCTAATTAATAAACTTATAAAATACCCATCATCTACGTAAGCCTTTTTGAATATATTTATCGCTAAATTATCCTTGTTTATTCTTGGTAACTGCTTAATAAATTTATTAAATTCTCGTTTAGTAATATATCCCTTAAACTTAGGCTCTATATTTAACTCCAATTCTATTGGCTCATATTTTTCTAAATTATTTAAATTACTTATTAAAACTTCAAAATCATCTAAAATATAATTATTTTTTAATGAAGATTTATTTACCTTTAACTCTTTAAAAACTGCTTGTTCTGGTTTTATATCTTCTTGAACCTCTAATACTTTATTTATTTTTTCTTCACCATTAACAACTATTATTGGTAGTAACTTTATAAAAATATTCTTTGTTGAAGTATTAATTATATAAACGCCAATCTCTATATATTCTTCTTTTTCATAAACGTATGACCTATAAATATATAGCTTATTGCTCCTTAGTTCTTTATCTTGCAATACTTTTGAAAGCTCTTTTTTTAAAAATTTTTTTAAAAATTCACTTTCATGAATTCCTGTTTTTATACTAACATCATTAAAATCTAATTCTCTAATTTCCATAGCTTCATCCACCTTAAGGATTAAATTACAATAGCATTTAATCTTTTTTCCTCTTTTATAATTTCTAAATTCCTATTTATATCATCATAAAGACTATCTATTTCAACGTATTGCTTCTTACCTTTTATAATATTTTCTATTATAATGCCTCTATATATTTTAGGTACATTAATTAAATTACCTAATAATAATCTAGCTAAAATACTATTTTTCTCTTTGTCTATAGTTGCATTATTATATTGATATATTAAATAATATTTATCTGCTAATATACTAAAATCTTTATAAGTATCTGTGGTGTTTCTAGTGAGTAAGTTTTTAAACTCTTCACTTTCATAAAAATTATTATTATACTTATCACTAAAAATATTTTTATATTTGTTTATTTTATATTTAGATGTAATTATATTTAAAGTTCTTATTTCTTTATTAATTTTTTCATAAAAAAAGTTATAAAACTCCTCTAAATAAATATCTTCCTTATTAGTGTTAAAGTTTTCTTTGAATTGTAATACTATTTCTAAATCTCTTATTGATGGATTATAATTTTTATATAAACTTGTATCTATTAATTCTTTAATTTTTATGCTATCTCTTATTATTTTAATCTTCTCAATAAGATTAGTATTTTCGTCATTATATTCAAAAGTAATTTGGCTATTTAAAAATCTAAAAAAACTTTTTATTTTAAGTAAAATATTCATAGAATCTATAACATTTTTAGTATCAATATTTTTATAAAGTAAGGTTATCTCCTTAATTTTAAATAGAATCCTTCCATCACTAAACCTTTTATCTCCATATTCAGTTAATTCTTTTAAAACACTTAAAATTTCACTAGCTTTCCCTAAATCATCTTTATTTAAAGCTTTTTTATAATTGATTAGACAATTATTAATGTCTAAATCTAAACTTTTAAGCTTACCAATATTACTAACATTTAAAATAAAATCATTACTGTTATTATTCTTTTTTATATCTATAATATATTTTTTATCCATAAATTCCTCTTATAAAACTTAATTTTTATAAACAATAAGAGTTACCTCATGAAGAAGTAATTTAAAATTATTCTTGAGATAACTCTTATAAAAATCAATCTATATATTTAAATTTATATTTTAAATTATTTAAGTGCAGCTCTTACATCTGCATAGTTATTGTAAGATTTTAAAGTTATACTACCATCTTCACCAGTTACAAGAGAATTTGTATAAAATTTATCTAGTAATATTCCATCTATTGTTTCTTGTGTTATGGCCTCTAAGGCTTCACTTAAAGCAACAGTTTTATCTTCTGTTATTATAGCTATTCCTGATTCTCTTTCAGCGTGCAAAGCACTTAAAGCTTCTTCTAAATTTTTTAACTTAGTTTTTACTTCTGGTATAGCTTTTGTTGTAATCTCATTTTCTAATGCACCAATACCATATACTACATCAGAAGATAAAACATTTAATAACTCTTGAGCTACATCTGCTTTTTTAGCTGGCGCTAAATTATTAAAATCACCAAATGTTCTAGCTTCTGAGTAAGCTCTTAGTGCAGTTAACATCTCTGAGTTTGTCTTAGCATTAACAACATTAACTTTCTTATTTATTATATCAATAAATTCATTTGTTTGTTTTAAACTTTCTTTTTGTTCATTAAGCTTACTTATTATTGAATCTTTCTCTAAAATATAATCATCTATATTTTCAGCTTTTACACTACTTAAATTTAAAGTTTTATCTTGAAGAGCTTTTAATGCTTCTTCTTTAGAATCTCCATTTAATGCAGCTATTAATTTAGATTTAACACTATCAATTGTTTCATCCTCTAATGTTTTATTGGCTTCATTTATTGCATCTACTAATTCATTTACGTTATTTGCTGTTATTTCTGCATAAATCTCTAATACATTCATATCTACTATTGAGATGTCAAATTTCTTTTTAGGCTCATTTTCTTTATTTTCTTCATGAGCTGTAGCTTTTACTAATTCCTCAAAAGCTGTTTTTATTTCTACTTTTTTAGCGTCTGTGAACTTTCCGTTCTTATCTAGTTCAACACCTAATTTAGCAACAACATTATCAACAGCTTGTTTAACTTTAGCAGTATTAGTTTCATTTATTAATTCATTAAATTCAGCAACAGTATTTATATCTGACTTACTAATTTCTTCAATGTAAGATTCTATTAAGTTGTTATTTACTGAATCAATAGTCATATATGTTACATCATTAAGTTTTAAGCTATTAAATTCACTAACTAAAGTTTTTAAAGTTTCTACATTATTTTTGAATTTAGCTACTGTACCAGCATTCTTTATTTTAACTAATGTAGATTGTATTTCTAAAGCATCTTGCATACATGCCTTTTTAGTTACTTTTTTACCATCCACCTTATTATCATTCATATATTTGTCAATTAATTCATTTAGTGCAGTTATTTCTTTGTTTTTAATAGGATTCTTTTTTATTTCAGTCACTATTCTTTCTTCATTTTCTCCATCAACTAACTCTTGAATAGCTTTTAAAGTATTTTTATCAGTATTTTTGATTAAGTTTCTGTAAGCTTCAACCCAATCTGAATTTACTCTTTCAATATTTTTAGAAGCTAATCCATTTATAAATTGAGTATTAGTTCCTTCTTCAGCCAACTCTTTTAATTCTTTTACATCTGATTTATCAGATGAAGAATCATCAATCCTATCTATTAATTTTTGTACATCAGAAACTGTTTTTAAAGAATCTTTATCTTTATTTATTTCATTAAAGTATCCTTGTATATTATCTTCATCATAGCTAACTAAACCTTTATATTCTTCAGTGCTTAAAATTTTCTTTAAATCGGCTTTAGTTTTAGCTTCTTTAACATCAGTCACAAAGTTTGCTTCAGTTAAATTAAATTCAACTCCATTTACTGTCCAAATTCCTGTTGGTCTTTCTTTTAAGTAATTAGTAAAGCTAAATTCAGCTTGAGTCTTTCCTACTAATATTTTATTTACAGTTTCTACTTTAACAGTTTTTCCGTTATTATCTTCTATAGTTAAAGTAACATTTTTTAATGTTTTATCTAATTTATCAAAAGTTACTGTTACTCCTGATTTAGTGAAGCTTGCATTAGTTACTTTTAAATCATATAATTCTATATCAGCTAATTTTATAGTATCAAGTTTTGGTGTAAGGATATTGCTTGCCCAATTTTTAGCATCTCCATTTACAGAAGTTGTAAGACTTACTACTAATTCTTTTGCCTTTGTTAAAGCATCTTGTGCCTTTATTAAATTCTCTTCAGTCTTGTCATTTTTAACTGTCTCATAAGCAGCTTGTGCATCTTCAGTTGATTTAGTAGCTTGATTAGTTAACTCCTGTTGTACTATATCTATGGTTCCTGTATAATCTAATTTCCAATGATCTGGTAATTCAGGTTCTACACTGTTATATGCTTCATTTATATCTTCTTGTTTTTTTGTTTCTTGTGCTTTAAGTATTGCATTAACTGCCTTTTCCAATTTTGGATGTTGAACTGCATCAACCATGCTTGACCAAGTGCTACCATCACTTATTAAATGTTCATCATTATTTTCCTTACCAATTTGTAATAATTGATCTATTAACTTTCTAGCTTCATTTATTGATGTTTGAGTTTTATCATTTTCAGCTTTTCTCATAGCATCATAAGCGTTTTGATATAATGTAGGAATGTCTACATTTGTACCTAATACTGGTGTTGCTATACTTACTGCTGATATTGTAGCTAAAGCTCCTGCTAATGTTTTTTGTAAATTTTTACTCATTAAATTTCCCCCTATATATTTAAATAATATATATTTTTACATTTTTTACATTTATTATTTTAACATATAATTTATACATTTTCTACTTTTATATGGATTATTAGATTTAAAATTTATTAACATTTTGTAAATATCTTATAAATAATTTGTTGATATTTAACATAAAAAATAGTTTGTTAATATTTAATATAGAAAAATGACAGGATAGATTTAATCTATCCTGCCATTCCTTTTTTCAAAGCTTTTATCTTATCTAGCCTTCCATCTATTAAATATTTTCCACACCTCAAAACTCTAGTACTATAAAAGAAATATGGAAATAATATGTTCGTATTAGTTTTGCTTATATTTTTATATTTTTTATAAAACTTCATTCTATTTCGTGTATTCCACTCTATTGCAAAAGGTGATTCCTCTTCACCTGAAGATGCACTTACCTTATGATATATTTTACTTTCTGAATTATATATAATTTTATATCCTTTTTCTTTTACCATTGCACAAAAGTCTACATCCTCATAGTACATAAAATATTCTTCGGGAAGTAGTCCTACAGCTTCAAAAATTTCTTTTCTAATTAACATTAAACATCCTGTAGCAAAGGTTATTTCTTTTTCCTCTTCTAAAGTACCAAGGTTACCTCTTTCATTTAAATGGTATCCATAAAATTTATTCCAGTCTATTTCCCCACCGTTATACCAAATTTTATTTTTATCATAATAATTCATAATAAGTCCTGTGGTTATTCCAACAGTTTTATCTTTTTCAGCAGTTTCAACTAACACATCTAAAAAGTTTTTTTCAACAGTAGTATCGTTATTTATTAATAAAACATAATCTACTCCATTTTTTAAGGCATATTTTATTCCTACGTTATTTCCATAGGCAAAGCCACCATTCTTCTTAGAATCTAAAATAGTATGTTTATCTTTAAAATTATTCTTTAAAATTTCAACTGAACCGTCTTTAGAATCATTATCTACAATAATTATTTCAAAGTTTTTATAATTTATCTTTTCTAAGCTTTCTACACATTCTATTGTATCTTCAGAATTTTTATAATTTAAAATAACTATAGCTATTCTTTTCAACTTACCACATCCCTAGTTTTAGAAGTATTTTTAGAACTACCTAATATTCTATTCTTTATGCTTTCTATATATTTATCTAAATTCTTTATTCTATAAAATTCAATTGCTAAACATAGTAGTATATTTAATATAAGTATTGGAATTTTTAATGAGTTATCAAAAACACTCCAAAGTAAAATATTTATAACATTTATAGAAATCATAATTGACCCTATTGCTGACATTTTTATTTTTCTCTTTATAAGTTTTATTGAAAAATAAGCTATTCCTACATATATTAAAACATATACTATAAGACCAATATATCCTAAATCTTGCATAGCTTGTGGAATAAATGATGATACATTTAACCCCACATTCTCTTGTAGATATGGAGTGTAGCCAACTCTCCCCATAACCCATCCTTTATAAATAGCTCCAAATCCTAAAAGATTAGCTCCAAGCTTTATAAATGGATAAAGCAAGTTATTAAAAAAAGTAAAATCAACTGTTTGATTTATTATTGAATATGATGCATTTTCAAGTGGACTAGTTAAATATATATAACTCCATAAAGAACCTGAACTCATCCAATTAGGCACTTCATAATGTTCATTTATAGTCTTATGAAGAATATTTTCTAGTACATATTCCATTCTTAGATCCCCTATATATCCAAAGAACTCTAAGAATACTATAAGTAAAACTAATAAAGCAGCTACCATTGCAATAAATTTCTTTTTAGATATATTTTTTCTAATGTTTATAAGATTATATATTTCATATATATATATAGCTGCCACTATAAAAGCTATTGGTCCTCTATTTAATGTTAAAACCAATGTACCAATACTTACTAAGAAAAGTAATAAATCAACTTTCTTTTTATTTACCCTAAATAAAATATATTTTAACTGAGCACAAAAAGCTAACATATATATAATATAGGCTGAGTAATGTCCAAGTTCTTGTTTATTTATCTTATTTTCACTTAATATAGCTAGTCCATTTTTATATATACTAACTAAAAATAGTAATAGCGCAATAACTACTATTACGTTTGTAATAGTAGAATAAAGTTTAGCACTTTTATCATCTTCTTTTAAATCTTTAACAATATTTACAACATCATCTTCTGTTATATAACTTTTAAAGCCAACTATTAAAAATACACTACATATTATCACAACAACTAAGTTTATTTGCCATGTTGGATTATAAAGCCCACTAAGCTGAATATTATACATTCCTATGTTAAATAACCAAAGCATAGCCATTATTTTTGCTGCATCAGTAACTATAGCTAATCCTTGTTTCTTATATCCAGTAAAAAGTACTGTTCCAAGGATTAAAAGTTGTAAAAAACCTATAAAGTAAAACACTAGTTATCCCCCTTATTTATCACATTGTATATTTCCTTTGCTGTTTTATTCCATGAAAATCTATTTATATTTTTTTCAGATTTTTTTAAAAGTTCTTCTCTAAGCTTGTTATCTGTTATAGCTAATTCTATTTTTTTCTTAATATCTTCTATGTTATCTAAATCTAAAACCAAAGCACTATCTCCATAAACTTCTGGAAGAGATGAATTATCACCACACAAAACCAAAGCCCCACAAGCCATAGCTTCTAAAATTGGAAGACCAAACCCTTCATATAAAGTTGTATATAAAAACCCCTTAGAACATCCATAAAGTGTTGGTAAATCTTCATCTGGAACATATCCCATAAATTTAATCTTATCTTGTACATTAAGATCTCTAGATAAATCTTTTAACTTTAATATATAAGGCGAATCCTTACCTACAATTATCAATTTACAATCTTGTTTTATATTCTTAAAAGCCTTTATTGCAACTTCTATATTTTTATGTGGATATGATGCACCAACCATAATCATATAATCATAATTTATATTATATTTATTTAATATCTTCTTATCTATGTTATCCTTATTAAATAGTTTTCTATCGTATCCATTATAAATTACAGATATTTTATCCTCTTTTATGTTATAAAAGTTTATTAAATCATTTTTAGTATTCTCAGAAATACAAATTATTTTATCCGATTTTCTTATTAAAATAGGCATGAAATACTTATAATAAATATACTGATGTCTAGCCACTTCTGGAAAGTATATAGGAATTAAATCATGAATGGTCATTATCTGTTTAGCTGGCGATAAAAGACTTATATATTGAAAAGGATGATATAGCACATCATTTTTATTCCCCTTAAATGGTAATATAAATTGTGTCCACAAAAATCTAGCTAATCCCCCTATCTTTTTATAACTTGGTTTTACATACTTATTTATAATCTTTGTATTAACCCCGTCTATCTTTACTGGAGATAATACTTCTACATTATTTTCAATATTATTCATCTCCTGTACTACATTTTTTGCATATACTCCAAGACCTGTAGGTCTCTCATGCAATATACTACAATTTATAATAACATTACTACTCATTTAATTTCCTCCTAATGTTACAGTATCCCCAATATAAAGAAGTATTAAGTAAAATAGAGGAATATGAAAAGAATATCTATTAATACGAATATAGTAATAGTATGTTTATGCTCTCTTAAGCTAATAATATTGCCATTAATCTATCTATATACCCTATTCTTTTCTTTAAAATATATACTTCTTATATTTCCTCTACTTAAATTTTTATATATTATTTATTCTTTGAATTAATTCCTCTCTCCAAATATCTGGCATAGATTCTGGTATAGCTTTTAGTGCTATTTGTTTATTATTTTCTGTTTTTAAACCTATATAATTATTTATCTTTTCTTCTATATCATCTAATATTTTTTGTTGTTCATTATCTAAAAGAACTCCCCAAGACACTGAATCACTTTCATCATGATTATCTTCACTAGCTCTTATATAAAATTCTTTATATTTTTCAATAGCTTGTCTTGCTTCATTTATTTTTACTTGTATCTCTTCATTATCTAAACCTTTATTATTTAAAGCATTAGTTGTAGATTCATAGGCCATATTATGATACTTATCTAATATTTTTTGTTGCTCACCATCTAACAATCCTCCCCAAGAATCTATATCATTATCAATATAATCATTAATTTGATTATATAACTCCTTATACTCTTTTATAACTGCTCTAGCCTCACTTATTTTTACTTGAATTTCCTCATCACTTAAGTTTTCACTATCTAAGACATCCATTGTGGCCTTATAAGCATCTTTATGAAGCTTATTTAACTCTCCTCTTAATAACATATGCTCATTACTTTCAGTAGCTGTACTGTTAATTATTTCAACGCTACTTTCCTGTTTACTAACTAACATAATGCTAAATAAAATTAATATAAATACACTAACTCTACTTACATATTTCTTTATATTTACCTGTTTGATATCCCTTCTATCTTCTGCCCTATTAGTTGTTCTTGTGATAATTAAGATTAAAATAAACATAGCAACTAAATCATTATCAAAACCTAAATATTGAAGTGAAGTTGTTATTAAAAATGGTATTATTACTATAAAAATAAACTTAAATACATTGTTTTTCTTAATATTCTCCTTAACAAAAAACACTAAAAATGCTATATAAGATAGTATTCCTGCTAACCCTAACTCAAAAAATAAATTCATATATACATTGTGAAGATTAGACTCCTGACGTTGTACAACTTCAGCTATAAATGTTCTACTATATCCAAGCCCATTTCCTAGCATAAAATGTGTGTCAAAAACATTTGTAATAAATTTATTCCATATATATAACCTTGTAAACCCACCGTCTGTCATATCAAAACTTATATGAAAAAACTTATTTATCAATATAGCAATACCTAAAGCTACTATAATTCCACATCCTGAATATATAATTACTTTATATTTTCTATTTATTCCTCTTATTGAATAAAATACAAGAAACACCAACGGTACAATTAAAGCTAATTGACTAGTTCTACTTAGTATTAAAAATATTGTTATAGTACCTAAAATACCATAAATTATATTCCTTGTTTTATATTTTTTAGAATATACTGTTATTAAAGAGTATAAATATGCTATGAATATAAGTAAAAATTTACTCGCCCATATATTTTTATTATCAGCACCTATTATGATATTATAAGTACTAATTACATAGGCACTATCTGAATTCTTAGTTAATGTTCCACCTATTAAATCACCTAATAAGCCTCCAGATATATAAATATATGCTATCTGTAAAAAATTAGCTAATATTATCATTTCCATCAATATTAATAGCTTTTCTTTATTTATTTTTAAGTCTAAGGTAGTAATTGTCATAGTAGCTACAATTAAAAATATTAAGTTAATATTTATCTTTATTAACATAGATATATCTATCATTCTATGAAAAAATATTATCTCTATGAGCGAATTTACTATTGACCAACTAATAAATACTGCCAAAGCTATTTGCCACTTATTAATCCTAACTCTAGACTTATTATTTATCATTATGGCTAGTCCAAAGGCTATACTTAATCCAAATAAAACAACGTAAATCTTAAAACTAGCTATAAATATAGAGAAAATTGATAAGTATAATAAATATATATAATTTTTTTCAATTTTATTAATTAAAGTTTTCATACTATCCCCTTCATCTACTTGTAAAAACCTATTAATTTTTTATGAAAGGCTCCTAAAATTCTATTAACATATACTAGATGAAATATATAATAATCAACTACTCTATATAAATTTTTAAGTTTAAAGCTTAATGATTTATTTGCTAGGTATATATTTTCAAACTCTAGTATACATATTCTTTTTTTCAATATTTTTTTTTCATTGTTTTGGACTTTATCTATAAAATATTTTGATGTTTCTATGGCACTACTATTTAGCTCTTGCCAGTTATTACTGTAGTTGTTTCCATGAAGATTATAATAAAATAGCTTGTTAGATATATAATCTATTTTTAAATCTGGATTTGTTAAAAACATATTTACATAGGCTGCCCAATCATCTGCACCTTTAAATTCCTCTGAGCATCCAGTAAAAAAATCATTATCAATAATAGATTTAGAAAAGACAACTTGTCCTGGTGTACTTATTTTATTTGCCCTTAGAAAAGTCTTTCTTTTTAATTTTGGTTTTACATAATAAAGAGGTGCTTTCTTTCCATTGACTTTATTGCATATATAACCATTAACTAAAATCACCTGTGAATTTTCCTTTATTTTTTCGTATATATTAAGGAAGTAATTTTCATCTATGTTATCATCTTGATCTAAAAATACAACATAATCACCTTTTGCTAATTTAGTTGCTTTATTTCTTGATTTTGCAACACCTAAGTTTTCTTCATTTTTTAATAATGTTATTTTACTTTTATATTTATTTTTCAGCTTTTTAAATATAATGTCCCTATCTTCCATACTATCTATTATCACTATATATTCTAAGCTAAGCTTGCTCTTTATTTTCTCATATGCGGTAAGGACTGAATTTATAGTGTTAAATATCGTTTTTTCACCTTTATAATAAGGAGTTATAACTGTAACTTTTTTAACCATTTTATTCCCCTATTTCTTTAATTATTAATAGCTAATTAAACCATTAATTCTGCTTATAAATGATGTATAACTGTTTTTGCATTTATCCAATTTAAAGGTTAGTAAATAGAATAATGTCTTTGCCATATGATATCCTTGTGCCTTAACAAATAACATTACAGTGTTTATATCTAAGTTACTTTTTACAAAGGCACCAAATCCTAGTCCATAATTGTATATCTTTTCTCTGCTCATATTTACATTGCTATCATAATGTGGATGATATATTTTTATATCGTTTTTATATAAAACTTTATTATTTGCCTTTAAATTTTTATATAAAATATCTGAATCTTCACAGGAACCAAATTTAGTACCTGCTCCTAAATCTTCATTAAATAATAAAGCTGAATTTTCTTTTTTTATAAACATTGTTATTGAAGAACATGATGTGTAAAAATTATTCTTATTAACCTGAAAATTTTCTTTTCTCCATGTTCTTAAAGAATCACTTCCATCTCTTTCAATAATTCTTCCCATTACTATATTAGAATCTGATGTATTTAAATAATTATTTACTTTCACTAAGGTATCATTGATATATTCACAGTCATCATCTGGAAATGCTATTATGTCTCCAGTTGCTTTAGTTAAACCTATATTTCTATTCCTAGCTAGTCCCTTAACTTCTGATTTAATGTATATTATTTTAAAATCATCTTTATATTTTTTTATTATAGGTTTTAAATTTATTTTGTCATTTTGATCAACAACTATCACTTCTATCTTTTCTTTAGGATAGTCATTAATTTTTAGCTTAGAGAAAAATTCCTCTACTTCTTTTTCTCGGCCATAGGTTGCCATTATTAAAGAAAATTTCAGCTCTTTTATTTTAATCACATCCTAATTTATATTCTTTGGCATAACTTTAACTATACATTTTTTCATAGTACTTTTGATAATTACCACTTGTTACGTTTTCCATCCACTCTTTATTATCTAAATACCATTTTATTGTTTTCTTTATTCCAACCTCAAAAGTAGTTTCAGGGTACCATCCAAGTTCTTCTTTTATCTTAGTTGGGTCTATTCCATATCTTCTATCATGACCTTTTCTATCTTCAACATACTTAATTAGATTTTCTGTAACTTCACTATCTACATTTTCATTTATATAGCTTATAACTGTTTTAACTATTTGTATGTTTGTTCTTTCGTTGTGACCACCAACGTTATAAACTTCCCCTACTCGTCCACTATTTATAACCATATCAATAGCCTTTGCATGGTCTTCAACAAATAACCAATCTCTTATATTTAATCCATCACCGTACACTGGTAAATCCTTAAGATTTAAACAATTATTTATAAGTAATGGTATAAGTTTTTCTGGGAATTGGAATGGTCCATAGTTGTTTGAACATCTTGTTATATTTATTGGCATTTTATAAGTATCATGGTATGCCTTAACCATAAGGTCTGAACTTGCTTTACTTGATGAATATGGACTATGGGGATCTAGTGGAGTAGTTTCCATAAAGTATCCTGTATCACCTAGTGAGCCGTAAACTTCATCTGTTGATACATGTAAGAACTTCACTCCTTCTTTCCATGAACCATCTTGATTTTTCCAAGCTATTTTTGCACAGTTTAAAAGGTTAACTGTTCCCATAACATTAGTTTTAGCAAAAACTTCTGGCTCTCTTATGCTTCTATCTACGTGGGATTCTGCTGCAAAGTGAGCTACATAATCTATTTCATATTCTTCAAAAAGTTTTGTAACTAACTCTCTATCACATATATCTCCTTGAACAAATATGTGTCTTTTATCATCTTCTACTGATTTTAGATTTTCTAAGTTTCCTGCATAAGTTAATTTATCTAAGTTTATTATTCTTATATCCTCATATTTTTTTAGCATATATAAAACAAAATTTGACCCTATAAAACCTGCTCCACCTGTAACTAAATATGTTTTCATTTAAAATTCCCCCTTAGTTTCTTTTTACTTTAATTTAAGATTATATTTTAAAAGCAATCTATTAAACTTAAAATACAGACTCCTTTTTAAATACCCATATTTTATTAAGTATATAATTTATACACATTACTAATAAAGTTACTATAAACATTGCTACCATCTTTTTAATTGCTAAAACTCCAACTAATATTGCCATAAGTAATGTATTTATACTCAATCCAATTAAATTTAAAATTATAAATTTTATAATTACACTTCTTTTGTTTTTATTATCATATTTAAAAACTAATCTAGAGTTCCAAAAGTAACTATTAATTATTGAAATACTATATGCAATAATACTTGCTAGCATATAATTTATACCTATATTATTTAATAAAATAAAAATAACAAAGTTTAATAATGTATTTGAAACTCCAACAATAGAAAATTTAATTATATTTATAAGTTCTACCACTTTGCTTTCCATAAGCGTCCCCTTTAGTCTGAATTTTATTTATATATTTGTTAACCTCAAATATTCCATTAGATGCAAATAGCATAAATACTCCTAAAAAGCAAACTAAATACCTAGACCTTGTCTCCCATAAAATTAAAAATAAAAATACTCCAAAAATCGTTATATTAAATAAATACCCCTGAGTTTTTTTATTTTTAAAAATTCTTATAGCACCTATGAGTATACTTATTAACATAATTAAGTATCCAACTTGTGATAAATAAACAAATATATATTTTTTATCTCCTGTTATATACTGATGTAGCTGTGTTATTTCTTTAGGGTTTCTACTTAGTTTTTCTATGGAAAACATAGTTCCATCAGACCAAGTAAACTTTATTTTATTGTCTAAAAAACTTAAATATCCTTGAACTCCATAATCACTAAGCCTTTTTTTTATCTCTTTTTTAGTTTCACTTTTTCTTATTTCTTTACTTGGCAAACTCTCTGTAAATTCAACATCTGCTGGATTATATTGCCCATTTCCAGCTAAGCCCATCATTATCCAATGTGTTGCTGGATACCCTCTTTCTGATTTTTTAAGAGGAGATATATTATCTAAATACATATTAAAGGCTGTATTTACCATTAAAATAGTACTAGCTATAATGCAAACATTAAGAATGCATTTTCGTATATTTTTATTTGTTAAAATATCATAAATAACTATTGCTATAGCAAATATCACTATATTTGTTTTTATTAAAATACCAAGTGACATAAAAACTGCACCTACAAATATATATAATAATCTTTTAGCTCCCTCTTTATCTTTGGCCTTTAAATAACATAGAATCATTATTAATGGAAATGGCATACTTATTGTATCTGTATAAATTATTGGAGAATACATGTAAAATGGAGTTATAAAAACTGCTAACATTAAACTTAAAATCGCCGTTTTTGGCCCATATAATTTTTTTGATATTATATATACCAAAAACAATGTACTATCAATGATTATTATGTTAAATAATATTCCACCCTTTAAAAGTCCAAGCTAAACATCTTTAATATTTTAAATAACATTGTCATAATAAATAAAATTGCATAATTATTAGGATACATCTCATAAAAATATGATGATATTTCTCCTGTTTTATTAACTAGCTCCTCAGCTTGATAAAAAACTACTCCAAAATCCCACTCTGGGAAAACTGTTAGTTCTTTAGCTATAACTATTTGCAAAGTAAGTATTATTCCAAACAAAATAAACACTATATACTTATATTTTTTATGTGAAAGTTTATTGATGACTACATTAAT
>CAUWNL010000066.1:0-15409 GCA_963559995.1 uncultured Sarcina sp. | reverse complement strand
GAAAGTGAAGATCCAGATAAAGATATATATCTTTACATAAATTCGCCAGGAGGATCAATAACAGCAGGTATGGCAATTTATGATACAATGAATTATATAAAACCAGATGTATCAACTATATGTATGGGAATGGCGGCTTCTATGGGATCATTCTTATTATCTTCAGGAGCAAAAGGAAAAAGATATGCTCTTCCAAATGCAGAAATAATGATACATCAACCTTTAGGTGGGTTCCAAGGTCAAGCAACTGATTTTGATATTCATGCTAGAAGAATATTAAAAATAAAAGAAAATTTAAATAAAATATTAAGTGAAAATACTGGAAAACCTTTGGAACAAATAAAGAAAGATGCTGAGAGAGATAATTTTATGGAGGCTAAAGAAGCTTGCGAATATGGCTTAGTTGATAAAGTTATAGAAAGAAATCAATTAGGAAAATAATAAAATTTAATAGAAATAGAGGTGTGGCACATGGCAAAATACGAAGATAAGAAGCAACTTAGATGTTCCTTCTGTGGCAAAAGTCAAGAACAAGTAAAAAGACTTATAGCGGGCCCTGGAGTATATATTTGTGATGAATGTATAGAACTTTGCTCAGAAATAATAGAAGACGAATTTGAAGAAACTTCTACTGCTATGGAGTCTCTAAATCTTCCAAAACCAGATGAAATAAAGGCTTATTTAGACCAATATGTTGTAGGTCAAGATAGAGCAAAAAGATCTTTGGCAGTTGCTGTTTATAATCATTATAAGAGAATAAATGCAAATAAAACAGATGGTGAAGTTGAGCTTCAAAAGAGTAATATTTTATTACTAGGTCCTACAGGTTCTGGTAAAACATTACTAGCTCAAACTCTTGCAAAGCAATTGAATGTTCCATTTGCAATTGCAGATGCTACAACTTTAACTGAAGCTGGATATGTAGGAGAAGATGTAGAAAATATTCTTTTAAAACTTATTCAAAATGCAGATTATGATGTAGAAAGAGCAGAAAAAGGAATCATTTATATAGATGAAATAGATAAGATTGCAAGAAAATCTGAAAATCCATCTATTACAAGAGATGTTTCTGGAGAAGGTGTTCAACAAGCACTTTTAAAAATCCTAGAAGGAACTGTAGCATCAGTACCTCCTCAAGGTGGAAGAAAGCATCCACATCAAGAATTTATTCAGTTAAATACTTCAAATATATTATTTATATGTGGTGGAGCATTTGATGGAATAGATAAGATAATAGAACAAAGAGGACGCAAAAGTTCTATGGGATTTGGTGCAGAAATACAATCAAAGACACAAAAAGATATAGGAAAGCTTCTAAAAGAAATAATGCCAGGAGATCTTTTGAAATTTGGATTAATTCCAGAGTTTGTAGGAAGACTTCCTGTTTTAGTAACATTAGAATCTTTAGATACAGATGCTTTAGTTAGCATATTAAAGGAACCTAAAAATGCTATTGTTAAGCAATATAAAAAGTTGTTTGAACTAGATAATGTAGAGTTAGAATTTACAGAAGATGCTTTAAAAGCTATAGCTGATGAAGCAATAAAGAGAAAAACTGGAGCTAGAGGGCTAAGAGCTATAGTTGAAGAAACTATGATGGATATTATGTTTGAAATACCATCTAGAGAAGATATAGTTAAGGTTGTAATAGACAAAGATACTATAGAAAAGAAAAAACAGCCTAAAATGGTTCTTTTGGCAGAAGGTGAAACAAGACCTATTTTAAAAGCAAATAAAAAAATTAAAACTAAAAAATCTAGCATAGAAACAGCTTAAAAAGTAGAGAAGACTATCCTAAAAATATTTAATATCTTTAGGGTAGCTTTTTTCTTTAAATTATATTAAATATTTATAAAATAAAGTGATAATGATAAGTATGGTTGAAAAAAACATATATTATGTGTATACTTGTTTAAGACTATAATTTTTTATAATGGATTGGAGGGCGAAAAGTTATGAAAGAAGATAAAGTTAGTCTTCCTTTTATTCCTTTAAGGGGTATGACTATATTTCCTAATATGGTAGTATATTTTGATGTAGGTAGAGAGAAATCTAAAAAAGCTGTTGAAGAGGCTATGATAAGTAATCAAATTATATTTTTATCGACTCAAAAAGATCCAGAAGTGGAAGAACCAAAAAGAGAAGATGTTAGCACTATAGGTGTTGTTTGTAAAATAAAGCAGATATTAAAGCTACCAAAAGATACTATAAGAGTTCTTATAGAAGGTATGGATAGGGCTAAAATAATAGATTTTTTAGACAATGGGGAGTTCTTAGAAGTTTCAACAGAAAAGGTATCTATAGATTATGATAAAGAGAATGTAGAAATAGAGTCTCTTTTAAGATTGGTAAAAGATGAATTCTTTGAATTTTTAGAAATGACATCTAATAATGGAGAAGAGCTTTTTTATAATTTAGATGAAATGGATGATGCAGTTAGGGTTTGTGATATAATTGCACCATATATAATATCTAAAGAATCTGAAAAGCAAAAGATATTTGAAATATTAGATATTGAAGAGAAGCTTGAGAAGCTTTTAATTTATATAAAGAAAGAAATAGAAGTTACAAAGGTTGAAAAGAAAATAAGTGGCAAAGTTAAAAAGAAAATGGATAAAAATCAAAAAGAGTATTATCTAAGAGAACAGCTTAAAGTAATCCAAGAGGAACTTGGTGAAGATGATGAAAATAAAAGAGCTGTAAGAGGATACGAGAAAAAAATAGCTAGCAAAAAATTATCTAAAGAGATAAAAGAAAAGGCTTTATATGAAGTATCACGACTTAAAAATACTCAGTCTTACTCTCAAGAGGGTGGAACTATTAGAACTTATTTAGATACTCTTTTAGACATACCATGGGGGATATATACTAAAGATGAAATAAATATAAAAAAAGCATCTGAACTATTAAAAAAAGAACATTATGGGCTAGAAGATGTTAAAGAAAGAATAATTGAATATTTAGCAGTTAAAAAGATGAATAACTCTTTAAAAGGAGATATTTTATGCTTAGTTGGACCTCCAGGTGTTGGTAAAACTTCTATAGGTAAAAGTATTGCAAAAGCTTTAGATAGAAATTTTGTTAGGATGTCTTTAGGTGGAGTTAGAGATGAGGCTGATATAAGAGGGCATAGAAGGACTTATATTGGTGCTATACCAGGTAGAATAGCAAATGGCTTAAAGCAAGCTAGGTCATTAAATCCAGTATTTTTATTAGATGAAATTGATAAACTTGGAAGCGATATTAAGGGAAGTCCAGCTGATGCTCTTCTAGAAGTTTTGGATTCAGAGCAAAATCAAAGCTTTAGAGACCACTATTTAGAAGTTCCTTTAGATTTATCACAAGTTATGTTTGTAACTACAGCTAATTCCCTAGATACAATACCAAGACCTCTTCTAGATAGAATGGAAATAATAGAAGTTTCAGGATATACCTATGAAGAAAAGTTTAATATAGCGAAAAAATATCTAATACCTAAAAAATTAGCAGAGTTTAACGTAAAGAATAAAATAAGCATTTCAGATAGTGCTTTAAAGGAAATAATTGAAGGATACACTAGAGAATCTGGTGTTAGAGGATTAGAAAGGGTTATAGCATCTGCTATAAGAAAAGGCATAAAAGAATTAATAGAAAAAGATAAAGAAAAAATAGCTATAACAAGAACTATTCTTACTAAATATTTAGGAGATAAAATATTTACTTATGAAAAAATAGATGAGGAAGATAAGATTGGTGTTGTTACAGGAATGGCATGGACAGCTTACGGTGGAGATACCCTTCCTGTAGAGGTTGTTGTTATGGAAGGAAAAGGAAGACTTGAACTTACAGGAAAGCTTGGAGATGTTATGCAAGAATCAGCAAGAGCTGCTTATTCCTATGTAAGAGCAAATAGAGAAGCTTTAGGTATAACTAATGAATTTTATAAGGAAAAAGATATTCATATTCATGTTCCAGAAGGTGCTGTGCCAAAGGATGGACCATCAGCTGGTGTTACAATGATAACAGCTTTAGTTTCAGCACTTGCAGAAAGAAAAGTTAAACATAATGTGGCTATGACAGGAGAAATAACTTTAACAGGTAATGTTTTACCAATAGGGGGACTTAAGGAAAAATGTTTAGCAGCCCATAGAGTAGGAATAGATACAGTTATTATACCTAAAGATAATGAAAAAGATTTAAAGAAAATACAAAAAATAATAAACAATAAATTAAAGGTAGTATTAGCTGAAAAAATTGATACAGTATTAGAAAATGCTTTAATTTAGAGAGGAAAAATAATGAAAATAAAAACTTCAGAATTTATAATATCTGCAGTAAAGAGAGATCAGTATCCGGTGGATGGTTTTCCTGAAATTGCTTTTGTAGGAAGATCCAATGTAGGGAAATCTTCTATAATAAACTCATTAACTAATAGACATAAGTTAGCAAAGGTAAGTCAGACACCAGGAAAGACAAGACTTATAAATTTCTTTTTATTAAATAGTGATTTTTATTTAGTTGACCTTCCTGGGTATGGATATGCCAAGGTGTCTAAAAAGGAAAAAGAAAGTTGGGGAACTTTTATTGAAAGATACCTAACAAATAGAGTACCTTTAAAAAAAGTAGTACTTTTAGTAGACTGTAGGCATAAGCCAACAGCAGATGATATTCAAATGTATAATTGGGTAAAGCACTATGGATATAATGTTGTTGTTATAGCAACTAAAAGTGATAAGATTTCAAATAATGAGCTTCCAAAAAGTAAAAAGCTCATAAGAGAAACATTAAGACTAGAAAAAGATGAACCTCTTTACTATTTTTCATCCTTAAACAAGAAAGGTAGAGATGAACTTATAGATATACTATTTGAAGATTTAAAGGAAATATAAAAAGAAAAACATAGATTCGATTTTTGAATCTATGTTTTTCTTTTTACTAATAATTTTATTCACAAATATCGAAAATTATCATAAAAAAAGTGTCAATTATAAAATAAAAGAATAATATATAGTATAATCAGTTAACTGAGGAAAAAACACTAAGGAGGAAGCTTTAATGAATATAAACGATGTTCCTGGATGTGGAATACCAGGTTGTGGACCTAATGATTGTAATAATGGATGTGGATTTGGACCAGGCAATGGTGGAGGATGCGGATTTGGACCAGGTTTTGGAGGCGGATGTTTCGGAGGCGGAGGCTTCTCTTGGATATGGATACTATTATTATTATGCGGTGGCTTTGGCGGAGGCTCAGGATGGGGCTTTGGCGGAAGTTGTGGATGCTCAAACAGATGTTGTTCTAGAAGAAGAAGGGATGATGATTGTTGCTGTAATAATAACGGATGCACTTGGATTATATGGATAATAATAATAGCAGTATTATGTGGCGGCTTTGGAGGCGGCTATGGAAACAACTGTGGGCCTAATGGAAATTCATGCCAATGTTAAAGGTAAATAGAGGTGAAGAAAATGAGTAGAAAACATCATAGAAGAAATAAATGCTGTTGCTCTAACAGAAACTCAGGATTTAATCCATGTTCAACATTGCCAACATTATTAATATTATGCCAATCAGGTTTATTAAACAATGATAGATCATATATATTAGTATTGTTATTCCTAGCTTGTGGCGGAATTGGCGGAAATGGCTATGGATTTGGCGGAAATAGTTGCGGATGTGGATGTTCAAGCAATTGTTGCTAAAATGTAGTATGCAAAATACTATAACAAATTTTTATTACTAAATTAATGGTGCTATCTAGTAATAGCTTATAGTATCAATTTAGTATAATCTTTTGGAGGGCCTTAAAAGGACCCTCCAAAAAATTATAATATATAATTTATACATAAAAATTTTTAAGGAGGTAAACTTTTTGTCAAAACATAGAAGTAGATCAAGAGATAATAATGAGCAAAGTAATAACTTTATGGGCTTAAATCCGCAGATGCTACAAATGTTAGGTCTTAGTAATGCTGATATTCAAAGGATAAATAGTCTGATGGGTTCTATGAATAGTGACGGTTTTGATATAAATTCTCTAGGAAATCTTCTAAATCCTAATAATAATATGAATAATGAGGGGAATAATAATCAAAATAATAATTTAAATAATCCAAATAACAACTTCAATAATCAAAATAATTTTGAGAATAATCAAAGCAATACAAATAATAATATGAATGGCAATATGGATTTTTCATATCTTTTAAGCATGTTAAACAATATGGGGAATAATTCTAATTATACAAATGATATGATGAATAATGGAGTAAACAGTTTTAATAATGGAAATAATTATAGTAATAGAAATGACTATAATAATTATTCAAAGGAAGAGTATGAATATGAAGGGGATATAGATGTTGAAATAATAGAGCCGGACCTTGATGTGGATCCTAACATATCAATGTTAAAGGCTATAAAGAGTTTAGTAAATGATGATAGAAAGAAATTTTTAAAAAGAGTAATAGAAATGTATAAAAACGGAGAGATAGTTTATTAAATATGAATAGATATTAGTATTTAAGTTAATAATACTGATGTGAAAGATATGTTTATAATATAAATATATAATCAATCTCAATCCCCCCTTAGGGTCGCTTATGCGACCCTTTATTAATTTATTTTGAAAGAAGTTACTTTGAGGTTATTCTCTACTTTAGCTAAGGAAAGAATTAAATTTACTTGTTTAAAGTCATTGTCTAGGTAGCCTTTAAAATTTAGATTTATTAGGTATTCATTAGAACTTGAGTTAGAAGATGATGTCTCCTCAAGAAAACAATCTTGAAAGATGTACTTATAATCATCATTCTTTAGGTTATAAAAATCAGATTTTTCATCTTTAGAAATATTATCACTAAATAGTTTCAAGTCATCTAAAGTATTTCTCCCCTCAATATATCCTATAAAAGCATTAATAGTATTTAAAATTAAATGAGACATATTATCTAAAGGTATATTAGTTAATTTGCTGTTTTCTATAGAATAAAGATTAGCAGAAGAATCAGGTATAGATGATAAAAGAAGAACGGGGTTTTTATTATTAAAAATTCCAATAAAGTTAGAACCAGAAGATACGATATCTTTGAATTCATTTCCATCCCATAGAAAGGTGTGAAAAATAGACTTATCTTCAAAGGAACTTTGTGTTATTATTTCAGGAATTAAATCATTATTTATATCAATTAATTTAACTGAAAGTGGCCAGAAAGATAAGTATTCTCCTAGGGGGTTTTTAGTATTAAAAAAATAGGTTTTATTATTTATATGGGTTTCCATATAATAAATATCATTTTTACATGTTATGTAGAGTAAATCGGGTTTTCCATCTCCATTTAAGTCATCTTTTAAATATTTTTCAAATTTTGGTTTTGACATAGTAGGAATAGCTTTATTGTAAGTATTTAAGGTATTTGAAAACAACAAAATAGCACATAATATAACTATCAAAGAAAAGAGTACTAATATTAATGTTTTACCTTTAATAATAAATATATTTAACTTCATAAAATCACCTCAGTAAATTATATGAAGAATTTATATATTTATTTATAAATAGGCATAATAAATATATAAAATTGAAAGGAACAAGGATAAAATTTTATGGCTAAAAGATTTTTAAAAGGTAAGTTTATTAACTTAATATTTTGTGCAAGTTTATGCATTAGTATGATTTTTATGGAAGGGTGTCAAAGTACTCAAGGAAATAAAGAAAAAGCAAGTGGAACACTAAATATAGCTTTAGAAAAAGGGGAGGTGGAGGATTTAGATGATATAAAAATTATTTTAGATAATTTTAAAAAATATCATGAAAATTATACAGTAAGTATAGTGGAGGAGGATAATTTTAAAAATATTAAAGATGATATAATAAATAAGAAGTATGATATAGTTATATCTTCAAGAGATACGTTTTTAACTCTAAATGAAAATGGTCTTATAAAGGATTTAACAAGTTATTTTAATCAGAATAAATCTCAAAATAAATTTTATGATATAGTTTATGCTTATGGTAAGGTAGGAGATAAAAACTTGGGCATGGGTCTTATTCCAAGTTCTATAGAAATTTTATATAATAAGAATAAAGTTTTAGGTATTTTAGAGAAAAGTGATGTATTGTCTAGTTTAAAAAATATAGTAAATAAAGAAAGTATAAAAGTTCCGTATATTTTACCTAAGGATTTAAGTATAAACTTAGCAATAAGCTCTATAGTTTCAAATAGTTTAATAAAGGAAAATAATCTAATTAGTATATATAATAGAGATGAAAATAAATATTTAGATGTTGTAGATATTACTAACATGTTTAAAATATTGAATTCATTATCAAAGGATTATGGATTAAACGGGGGTAAGTTTATAAAATCAGATATAAGTGTTTTAGAAGATTTAAATAATGGAGAAATTCCTTTTGCTATAACAACAAGTGAAGTTGCTAAAAACTTAAATTATTCTAATATTGAATCTTTAACAGGTTTAAGGATTAATGGCTATAAGGTAACACCACCTATATTATCTAGATATACAGTTTATGCAACATCAAATTCTGAAAACCTTCAAGGAATAAATACATTTTTTGATTATATGATAACAGATGAAGCATATACCCCTTTAGTGGAGAAAGGAATTATAACAGGAAATAAAAAAGCTGATTCTAACTTTAAAGGATTAAATAAGATATTTTTAACATCCATTTCAAAGGGAAATATAAATAATATACCTTACTATTTAAATCTTCCAGAGAGTTTTTTAAAGCCTCTTAATAAGAAGTTAGAAAATATAATAGACTATGGCTCTTATAAAGACAGTTATTGGAATGATATAGTCTATGAGGTATTTAAATAAAAAATAAAACCAAGATAAATCTTGGTTTTGTTAATTATTAAAACTTTCCGTTTGGCAATTTTCACATATTCCGTAAAAATATACTTTATTTGAAACAACTTTGTATTTAGAATTACTTTCTGCTTTTTCGTTTAAGTTTTTTGCATCTAAGGCTTCTAAATCATCAACTCGTCCACAGGTTAGGCATTGTATATGGCAATGTTCACTAGAATTACCGTCATATCTAAAATTTCCTTCACCCACATTGATTTCTTGTATTAGCTTAACTTCAACTAAAGTTTTTAAAGCTTTATAAACAGTAGCTAAACTCATAGTAGGATAATTAGTTTGTAGGGCTTTATAAATTGTTTCAGCCGATGGATGTTCCTTTGTTCCCATTAAATACTTATAAACAGCGATTCTTTGGGGAGTAAGTTTTAATTTTTTTTCTCTAAATATAGAAGTTATATTATCCATATCCACCATCCCTCACATATTAAGATATAACATATTATATAATAATTATTATTAAAAGTCAAATATTATTATCGAATAAAAACTAAAATTTATACTAATTTATTAATATTAGTAAAAAACTATTGTAAAAATGATACAAATGTGTTAAACTAAAATTAATTGTTAATCAATTAACAAGTATTTTAATCTATGTTCATGTTCATTTCATTTCATTTTAAGTTAATTTATTATATTTATTTTTAAGAGCAGCTAAAACTGTTCTTTTTTTATATAATAAAAAAGAAGAATACGCTGCATACTTAACAAGTATATCAGAAATGATAAATTTGTAAAACTAATATTTTGTAGTAAATATATTATATGGGATAATAATTTTTTAGAGATAAATAAAAAAATAACAGATAAACAACATAGATGGAAAAATGTCTTTAAATGGCTTTACTTCTAGTAATAATAATGATAAACTTTAAATAAAATATTGTAAAACTTTTATTAAGTTACTTTATAGTTTAGGAGGAATGATTATGTCTAAATACAAAGTTGGAGAAGAATTAATAATAGTTAGAAATCCTAAGGAAGAAAACAAAAGATTAAAAGATATGACTTATTTGAAAAAGGATGATGAGTATGCAACATTATCTTGGGGGATAAAGATTGTAAATGTTGAATACGATAAACCAAATGTTACTTTGACATATATAAATGCTTTAGGGGAAACAGAAAAGGTTTTTGCAATATGTAAAGATATTGCAAATTTTGATGAGGAAAGGGTTTTAGAAAAAGCACTTCTTAAAGCTTTCCAAAATGAAATTATGAATATAACTGTAATAAGAAATTCTGGAGCAAAATTATAATTTAAATAATACTAAGATACTAGTATCTTAGTATTATTTAAAAAATATATATGTAAAATAATTCTTTATTTAAAAATAACTTTATTTTTTTATATAATTAGTATATAATCAATTGGAGTATGAGAATTTTACAGTTGGGGGTAGAAAGATGAGTATTTGTCCATTTTGGTCAAGCAACGATAAAAAATTTGAATGTTATTCTAAATGTCCGATGAGTAAAGAAAACACTAATGAAGAATGTGTTTTTTCCTTATATTTAATTGGGGAAACTAAGAAAAGGGAAAAAAAATCTTCAAAAATGGACAATATAGATGTTTATATAGATTTTAAAGAAATTGAAGAAGATATTTTTAGTAACATAATATATATGAAAAATTATTAAACTCAAAGCTATTAAAATACTAGATTTTAATAGCTTAATTTATTATTTATAAATATTAGAGTATTTATGAAGTAAGTTATGTTTTAAGTTCCAAAGACCATCTGATAGATCAACATAATAAGTATGTGGATTTTCAAACCTTAAAGTTTCAGGCCAAAGTTTTTCGCTTTCACATAAGGCAAAATCTCTAATATCCATAACAGAAGGTGTTTTATATACAAGCTTTCCTTTATCAAATATTTTAACTAGAAGTTCTCGAGCGTAATAATTTTTTATGGTTTTTCTCTTCCAAACATGAATAGGATCAAAAACTTCTAAAGGTTCATTTAAGTTTATATTTTCATCAGCTAAGGTTATTAAATCAACTAAAGCAATATCTGTATTTTTATCAAATAATCTATAAACTTTTTTAAATCCAGGATTAGTTATCTTTTCTTCGTTTTCACTTATTTTTATTCTTGGAATTATATCGCCACTATTATCTTCAACAGCTACTAGTTTATAAACTCCACCAAAAACAGGTTCAGATTTAGCAGTTATAAGTCTTTCTCCAACTCCAAAAGAGTCTATTTCAGCACCTTGATTTAAAACATCACGTATTATATGTTCATCTAAAGAATTTGAAACTAGTATTTTACAATCAGAATATCCAGCTTCATCTAAAAGTTTTCTACATTTTTTGCTTAAATATGTTATATCTCCGCTATCTATTCTGATAGCATTAGGTCTTAAACCTTGTGGCTTTAAGACTTCATCAAAGACTTTTATAGCATTTGGAACACCAGATTTTAAAACATTATAAGTATCCACTAGGAAAGTACAATTATCAGGATAGGCTTTTGCCCAAGCTTTAAATGCTTCGTATTCATTTCCAAATAGTTGAATCCAACTATGAGCCATAGTTCCAACTGCAGGAACGTTAAATAATTGCTCCGCTATTGTACAAGCAGTAGATGAACAACCTCCTATTATTGCTGCCCTAGCGCCATATATTGCTCCATCATAACCTTGAGCACGTCTAGATCCAAATTCCATAACAGGTCTGCCACTGGCTGCTCTACAAATTCTATTGGCTTTTGTTGCAATTAAAGTCTGATGATTTATTGTTAAAAGAATCATAGTTTCTATAAACTGAGCTTGAATAACAGGGCCACGAACTGTAACTAAAGGTTCGTTTGGAAAAACTGGAGTTCCTTCAGGAACTGCAAAAACATCACAAGTAAACTCAAAATCTTTTAAAAAGTTTATGAATTTATCAGAAAATAAATTTCTGGATTTTAAATATTCTATATCTTCATCATCAAATTTTAAATTTGATAAATATTCTATTAATTGTTCAAGTCCTGCCATAATACAATAGCCACCACCATCTGGAACTCTTCTAAAATACATATCAAAATAAGCTATTTTGTTTTCTAAACCGTTCTTAAAGTAACCATTACCCATAGTTAACTCATAAAAATCAACTAGCATAGTAAGGTTTCTAGTACTTTTTACATCAAAATTTTTCATAAATAAAGAATCTCCTTAATTTAATGTTATAATAAATATTTTAACCATAAGATTAATTTATTACAATATATTTAATATGTATTATTTGAAAAATGAATAAATTTGTAAAAAATTATAGATAAATTAAATAAAATGTGTCTATAATTTATATATTAAGTTGAATTTATAAATCTTATAAAGGAGTAAAAATGAATTTAGACAAGTTTCAATGGACAGCTGTTAAAGCTAATGGAAAAAGTACTTTAGTTGTGGCTCCACCAGGTTCTGGGAAGACTACAGTTATATTAAGAAAAGTTAATAACCTTATAGAAGAGAAAGGGGTTAGCTTTAAAAATATTTTAGTAATAACTTTTACTAAATCTGCAGCCAAAAATATGAAGGAGAGATATAAGGAAAACTACTCAAGTGAGAATATACCTTTCTTTGGAACGTTCCATGGATTATTTTATAAAATCTTAGTTAGAATATATAAAAATATATCTATAATAAATAATAATGTAGCCTTCTTTGTGATAAAAAGAGAGCTTGAGAAGTTTAGTGAGGACGTAAATGATAGTAAGATAAAAGAAGTACTAAATATGATATCTTTAAAGAAAACAGGAGCGGTCCTAGAGTTTAAAAACATTTCAGAAGATATATTTAGTAGATGTTTTAGAACTTATGAGGATTTTAAAAAAGAAAATAATCTTTTAGATTTTAATGATCTTCAAAGAGTTGCTTATAATATATTAAGTAAAGATAAAAATATATTAGATTATTATAAAAGGCAGTTTAAATATATCTTAGTAGATGAGTTTCAAGATTGTGACATAACTCAAATAAACTTTTTAAAACTCATAGATAGCAATATATTTTGTGTAGGGGATGAGGATCAATGTATTTATTCTTTTCGGGGGTCATCACCTATTTATATGGTACGATTTAATGAGGAGTTTAAGGAAGGAAAAAAGATATACTTAAAATATAATTATAGAAGTGCAAAAAGTATAGTAGATTTATCTAAAGATATAATAAGTAAAAATGAGGAAAGAAATGAAAAGGAAGTTATAAATTATAGGAAGCGTTTAGGAAGTACTAAATTTTATAGGGTAGAAGATGAAAGAGTTCAAGGAAGGGGTATAGTAAATACTATTATAAAAAATAAAGAAAATAATCATTATAAAGATAATATAGTACTTTATAGAACAAATTTAGAATCTAGAAGTATCATAGATAGTTTTATAAAATCAAAAATCCCTTTTAATATATTAGATTCAGAATATAATTTCTACAATCATATAATATGTAAGGATTTATTAAGTTATCTAAAATTATCAATAAATATTTGTGATAAGGAATCATTTTATAATATAATAAATAAACCTTTTAGATATATATCTAAAAATAATATCCAAAGTGTTTTAAATAGTAGAGAAAATAGAGATGTTTTTGATTTGTTAATTGAAAATAGTGATATTCATCCTTTTCAATTAAAGAATATTGAAAAGATAAGGCAAGTTATAAAGGGATTGAATAAAAAATCACCAGAAAAAGCGGTTATAACCATATTAAATGATTTAGAGTATAGTGAATATATAAAAATTTATTGTGATAGATATAAGCAAGAGATAGAGGAAGTTTTAAATATAATTAATGAATTTAAAGAAGCTTCCTTAGAATTTAAAACTATAATAGAATTTTTAAATCATGTTAATGAAGTAGAAAGAACTTTAAAGGACACTACTCATAATAAGGATTGTGTAAAGTTAAGCACAATTCATGGGGTTAAAGGTATGGAGTTTAAGAATGTATTTATTATAAATGCTGTAGATGAATATATCCCTCATAAAAATTCAAATGATTTAGAAGAAGAAAGAAGAATTTTTTATGTGGGAATAACTAGAGCTATAGAAAATTTATATATTTATAGTCCTAAAAAAATTAATAAATCCTTTATGAAGATTACAAAATTTATGGATGATTTACTTCTTTTAAATGAGAAGAATATAGAAAATCCTTTTAAAAAGGGGCAAAGAGTTTTAAGTAAGGCTTATGGAGAAGGTTTTATCGAAGATGTAACTGAAGATTTAGTTAAAGTTTTCTTTGGTGATAATACTCTTAGAATATTTAATATAAAGATTGTTGTTGAAAGCAACTTGTTAGAGGTACTAGAGTAGAAATTATATTAGGGTAGATGATTTATATAAGAGTATCTACCTTTATTTTTTCTTATGTATCAAATATCTATTTTTTAGAAAATATCAATATATAATTAATAAAATAAATAGTAAAATTTATAATAATAAAATTGTTGAAAAAGTTTCAAAAGATAATATCTTACTATTTAGTATAGAAATTATAATTAAAAATAAATTACTAAAAATTATAAAAAAGCTAATTTACATATAGATTTAATTAGCTTTTATTTATATAAAAGTATATAATCATAAATGAGAATTTTAATGAAATATAGTATAATATATGCATACTTACAATATAAAAGAAAGAAAAAATGGAGGGACTATAAAAAATGGGAGAAAAGTCTGTAGACATAAAGACACTAGAATTAGTAAAAGAGTTATTAGAAAGAGGAGCTAATAGTGTAGAGATTAGCAAACTTCTAACTTTAAATGAAGATATAATAGCTGAGGTTCAAAGTGGAAGACATGATACTTCATTAAGAGAAGCTAAAGAGGATTATGTAGAGTTAAAATCAGACTATGAAGCTTTAAAAGTATTATATGAAAGATTAGGAGAAAAGTTAAGATTAGTAGCTGATGAATCTATGGAAATCAAGAAGGAGTTATTAAATAAACAGACTGAATACTCAGAACTTCAAAAAGAAGTTTTATTTATGAAACAAGACAAAAAGAGAATGGAGTTTTACTGTAATAAAATAACTGATGAGGCTAAAGAGTTAAAAGAAAAGATTGATACATTAAATAAAGAAATTATAGAAGTAACTAATGCAGGTACTCTTTTAGAAAATGATGTATTTAATTTAGAAAGAGAAAAGGTTGATTTAAAGCAAAATGATTTAGAAAAATATAATAAACTAAGGGATGAGAAGAGAGAGTTAGAAAAAGAGATAATTGACATAAAAAGTGAAGTGAACATAAAGGATAATAAAATATTAGAAATTGAAAAAGAAGTTATTAAGCTGAAAACTAAAATTAGATATCAATTAGACGAAATAGAGGCAAAAAATGAAAAAATAGAAGAACTAGAAGAAGAACTTCAAGAGAGTAATGAAAGTATAGCTGAAATAGAAGAAGAGAACATGATGCTTGAAAAGCATATAAAGAAAATAAATGAAAGAAAATTTATGGGCTTATTTAAAAAAAGAGATAAAGAAGAAGAATAAAAAATATATAAAGGGCTATATTATATAGGCCCTTTTTA
>CAUWNL010000065.1:0-15720 GCA_963559995.1 uncultured Sarcina sp. | reverse complement strand
CACAGAATATAGAGAAAGGATAAGTTTCTATTTCCTTACTTATTTCTTTGCAATCTTCATAATTTAAAATCTGTTCTATATCTCCATTTTGTTCTAAAAATGATTTAAAACCGTCCTCATTACTGAAGATACTTCTTGCAGATTTTCTATTTATTTTTACAAGTTTTAAAAAGCTATCAAAATCATCTATAGCCTTATTATTAGGTAATGCACCCTCACAAACAATAGAAAAATCTATTACCTTTACTTTAAAATCTGTGTATATAATTAAACTCTCAGCAAAGTTATAAGTTACATGATCATTAGCTGGTATATCTATGTTTAAAGTTACTTTCTTTCTACTTCCCTCATTATCAATTTCAATATCTATTATATTTTTATGTCCACATTGAACTTCTTTTATATAAAAAGGGAATCTATCTAAAACGTCATAGCTTATTATTATTTTTTCTTTAAGCCCTTTACTTCTTCTATATTTTATAACATTTTCTATTTCAAAAGGATTTTTTTCCGTAACTGGTATTTCCTCTATTATCTTTGTATCTAAAAGAAGTAAAGCTAAACTAGTATCTGCTAAATCTCTATCCTTTAACATATAATCATTTAATATATGTAGGCTACTATTACCTAGATATCCATAACCTTGCCATTTAAAATATCTAGGTAATATTTCTCTATAAAATTGATCATTTCCAAGAGAATAGAAGTTTATTTTTCTATTCTCTAAATCTCCTATAACCTTTTTAAGGCTTATACTTAATCTTTCCTCATCAAATATATTCAATTCCTCTTCTGTAAATAACTCATGGATTATTTCTTGCATAAATGTCACACCTATTCATTACTTTTATTATTAGCCCTTTCTATTAAAGCTTCTTCTAAATCAGTATTTTTAAATACCATTCTAACTTCAATTTTTCTATCGCTTTTAGTTGCCTCTACATCATATTCTTCTAATCCTCTATCTCTTTCTTCCTTTGTAGCATAGTTTTCAAATTCAGACATTCCAGATGCTTTAAATTTTTCTCCATATTCAGTTTCTAAAATACTATTTTCTTTAACTATTTCATTTAAAAAAGCAACTGCCCTATTTGTAGATAATGTTCTTCCTGAAATTGTACTTCCTGCAAAATCAGTATGTCCCACTATTTCTATATACTGAATTTCACTTGCTATTGTTTTCTCTTGTAAAAGCTCATAAAAAATTTCACTTAAAAGGTTTGCCATTTCTATCCCATCTTCTTTTAAATCTGAAACACCACTATCAAAAAAAGTTTCTGTACTTATTTCAATCTTACCTTTTTCTCTATTAAAATTTATTATATTTTCATCTACGTTATTTTCCTTTAATTTCACCTCTATTTTATCATAAAGAGTTTCTCTTTTTGCAGCTATATTATCTACAAATATATTAGATACCCCAATTGCTATAATCATAATAAAGAAAAATACTAATGCAACAGTTGTCATAATATCAACAAAAGATGGCCAATAAGATGGGGCTTCCTCTGAAAATCTATATTTTCTACTTCTAACTTTCATAAATATGGTCCCCCTACAGCTACTCTATTATACTTTCTTTTGTAGCGGCTACCCATTCGTTTGTAGCTTTTACTAGTTGCCCCACAGTTGAACTATTTGTATTTAATTGTTCTGTTGCTTTTTTAAGGTCTATTAATGACTTATCTAGTCTTTTCACAATATCCTCTGAAACCTTATTCATTCCATCTTTAAAACTTTCAGATATTCCCTTAAACATTTCTTCTTGAACTTTATCTAAACTAATAGTAAAATCATTCATTCCACTTTTAAATGTCTCATATCCAGAATTTAAATTTTCTATTTGATTTTTTAAATCTTCTCTATTATGATTTTCAGCATCTTTTAAGGAGTCTACTGCATAAACCATCTTATTATAACTATTTTCTAATATTTTATCTTGAATTTTTAATAAATCAGAAACATTTTTAAGTTCTTCTCTATTTAAATCTATTCCCTGATATAGACAACCTAAGCTTCCGTGTAATTTCTCTATTTTTTCACAAAGCTTACCTATATTATCTTTATTTGTATACATTAAATCATCACTTGTTGCCACAAACTCATAAATAGACGTTTTAAACCTATCTACAGGCTCTTTAAAGTTTTCTATAGATACATTTAAACTATTAGTTAATCTATCTAAATCCTTTGTATAACTTGAAAGACCTTCAACAGTTTTAGTAAGATCTAAATTATTTTGATTTATTCCCTTAACAAGTTCATCTACCCCATATTTAAAAAGATTTTTCATTTCATCAGTTAATGAAAGCATAGACTCTCTTATAACAGTATTAAACTCTCTAAACTCACTATTAAAGTTCTTAGCATAAATAGCAAAAACTCTATTATCTAAATAATCCTCAAGGGCATCATAAAAGTCATCCTTAGCTCTTTTCATCTTTACGTTAGTTATATTTAATATAAGAGATGATAAAACGCCAAAGATACTTGTCCAAAACGCACTAGACATACTAGACAAAGGTGCTTCCATACTTTTTGCAAAATCAGCCATACTTTGAGTTCCTAAAGAAAGAGCACTTGTTGTGCTCATTATAGCTGTTGTAAGGCCTAAAAATGTACCAATAAGCCCAAGTGCTATACAAGAAGCTGGAAGTACTTTTGAAATAGACTCTTTATTTAAAATAGTGCTATCTAAATTTTTTTCAATGATAACTTCTGTATTTATATTGTCTGTTCCTAATCTAGCACTTTTTTTAAACTCTTCTTGTATATTTTTTAAAGCACCATCTTTAAATACTTTTAAAGTTGAACCTTTTTTCTCATTTATATCTTTATCTAAAGCGTCATTAAATTCATCTAATAATACCTTATAACTATTTTTAGCATCATTACTAGATTTATAAGATAAAATAGCTAATATTAGTATAATAAGGATAATGGACCAACCTATTACTCCTTGTTTTATAAACGAACTTCCTACACTTGTTATTAAATTCTCCATGTTTACCCCCTATACATACAAATAGTTTATCTTATGATAATTTTACCATATTTTTGATTATATGTTCTAATTTTCTATCGACATTTTTCCATAAATTTCATGGTAAATAAAGATTATTTCTATTTTTATGTATAAAAGACTTTACATTTTATCATATTTATTATACAACATTACAAAGTTTTTAAAAAGTAATGTAATTATTACAATTTCATATTCCTTTAGTTTATTTGTCATTTTCCTTTAAATCTTTTATTTGTCTATCCTTTCTTAATCCTAATGACTCTTTAAAAAGAAATTGATTAAAAATATCCTCTTTCGTTTTTCCTTTAATATTCACAGATAATTTTTTAGGAAGATTTTCTTCTTTTATAATATTTTCTGTTAGACTAAGAACTATTTCTTCATTTGTATTTGTTAAAAAAGCTATTTGATTAGATGTATAACCTAACTTATTCAAGTCTTTTATAACCTCTATTATATTCTCACTTAAAGTGCCTTCTCTAGGTTGCAAAGTATCATCTCCTACTGTTAAATCTTAAGTATTTATAAAAGCTAGTCATTTAAAACAAATTTTCTTATAGCCTTAGCCACCCCACTATTTTCATTTGTATCAGTTACAAAATCAGCATACTCTTTTATTTTATCACTAGCGTTTCCCATAACAACTGAAAGACCTGCTTCCCTTAACATTGATAAATCATTTCCACTATCTCCAATACATATTATTTCTTCTTTCTTTATGTTAAGTTTCTCTGCTAGCATCTTTACTGCATTTCCCTTAGTAGTACCCTTTTCCATAATTTCTATGGCACCACCCCAAGAATAAGCTAAATCAGCGATTTTTGAAATCTCATCTAAATCTTCTTTAGCATCTTCAAAAGTCTTACTAGTTTTTGTTTGTATAAGAATTACTTTTAGTATACTATGCTTTTCATCACTAAAGGCCTCTTTAAAATCAGATATCTCATAAAGCTTTATTTTTTCCTCATTTACCCAACTATTCATAAGCTTATAACTATCATTATCTGGGATTTTAGTTTCAGATATAATTCCTTCTGTTGTGTCAAAGTATGCTAAAAAGTTGTACCTTCTTATCATACTATAAATTCTATCCAACAAATTTTCACTTAATGTGGATTTAAAAATTATCTCTTCACTATTGCGTTCCTTTATATAAGAACCATTAGAGCATATAACATCTACATCTATACCTAAAAGTTTAGAATATATTTCAATTGTAGGAAACACTCTTCCCGTAGAGATTGCTATTCTAACCCCTTTTTTTAATGCTTCTTTTAAAGCCTCCTTGTTTTCCTTGCTGACCTCATGATTTCTATTAAGCAATGTTCCATCCATATCTATACATATAAGTTTATACATACCTTTACCATCCTTTATCCTAAGATTTTAATTAGATTTGTTTTACTGTATTTTTTAAGTTATAGTCATTTATCTTAGATATAAATAGCTATAATTTTACATATATATTTATATTCTTTATTATATATTTATTATTTTTATTTTTCTATCTTTATTATTGTTTTATCAATTAATTTTATTTTATTTTAAATATTTTAATTATATTTTCAATTTTTCCACAAACAGTTAAATAATCTAAAGACTCTATTGTATATTTTATAGTTGTAAATCCTGTACTTGTAATTAATGATACAACTGAAACCTATCTTTTTCATCTGTAAGCACTGTTAGTTAAAAAAATATATAAAGTATTCAACCAATATTAAAAATATGAATATAAATATTATAAAGAAAGCTATAGTTATTAGGTATTTCCCTTTTTTAATCTCTTATAATTACTATGTATAAATAAAAAAATAAAGCCTACAATAATTTAATAAATTATCGTAAGCTAAAATACAAAACTTTTCTAAAGTACTGTTATTTTATCTCCAACTTTTATTATGCCACCTTTTAATACTTTGGTAAAAATACCTTCTCTTGGCATAACACAATCTCCTACTAACTGTTTAATAGCACAACCTTTATGACACTCTTTTCCTATTTGTGTTACCTCATGAAGTGTCTCTCCTATTTGCACCTTAGTTCCTACAGGAAGCTCATATAAAACTAACCCTTCAGTTGTCAAGTTCTCTGCAAACTTACCTGGAGTTAATCCTTTTGCTCCAGCCTCATTCATTTTATCTATACTTTCCTTAGCTAAAAGACTAACTTGTCTATGCCAATTTCCACTATGAGCATCTCCTACAAGACCATGGTTTTCTTTAAATTCTCCCGATTCTATAGTTTTTTTTACAACACCTTTAGTTTCACTTATATTTACTGATATAACTTTTCCATCCATAATAATAAACTCTCCTATTTTTATTTAGCCGCCTATTGCAGTCATATTTCTTTTTATGTAATTTCCTTCTTCTAAATTGTGTTCCTTTGGCTTATTTCTTATAATACCTTTTAAAATAGGTTTTATATCCTTTCCAGCTCTTAAAGGTTTCATAACATCTATTTCATCGTCTGAATGAAGGCATGGCTTAATTTTCCCGTCAACTGTTAGTCTAATTCTATTACAATTTGAGCAGAATTTACATGATATAGGATTTATAAGACCTACCCTTCCTTTACCATTCTTTAATTTATAGTAAACTGCTGGTGAAGACTTATCCTTTGATTCTATCTTTTCTAAATTGTTGCACTTTTCTAGGACAACATCATTAGATAAATATTTATTTAGTGACCATTGACAAACCTGTCCAATTGGCATAAGCTCTATAAATCTTACATCTATATTTTCATCTTTTGTTAGATTTACAAAATTCTCTATCTCATCATCATTAAAATCTTTTATTAAGACTACATTTAACTTTATTGGAGTTAAACCTACTTTCTTTGCTTCTTCTATACCTTCTAATACATCTTTAATATTACCGCCTCGAGTTATATGGCTATATTTTTTAGGATTTAAGGTATCTAAACTTATATTTACTCTCTTAAGACCTGAATCTTTAAGCTCTTTTGCATATTTCTTTAATAGTGTACCATTTGTTGTCATTGCAAAATCTTTAACTTCCTTAAGACTCCCTATTTCTTTTATAAGTTTTAAAACACCTTTTCTAACAAGAGGTTCTCCTCCTGTTATTCTTATTTTATTAACCCCAAGATTTACAGCCTCTTTAGCTATTTTTTCTATTTCTTCTAAAGTTAAAATATTTTCATACTCTTTTTTTATTATACCTTTATCAGTCATACAGTATCTGCATCTTAAATTACAAAGATCTGTTACTGATATTCTAAGATAATTTATATCTCTACCATAAGAATCTAACATATGTATGTACACCTCACTTCCTATCATTAGTTTTTTAGTTATTATAACATAATAAGAAAATTACTACATCATTATTTTATCTTAAACTTATAAATTTTATTTTGAAAAGTCACTTAATCTTAAAAAGATTAAGTGACTTATAATTAATAATTTAAATCCATTAATTGTTTAAGACTTTCTTCTCTTTTATAAGTTACTGACTCTTGAAACCTTTCACTTTTTACAAAAGTTAATGCATTTGTTGGGCAAATTTCAACACAAGCTGGACCATTTTCTCTTCCAAAACATAAATCACATTTGTTAGCTACTATTTTTGTTCTTTTCTCTACCATTTCTTCTGCCATAGTCATAGCACCAAAAGGACAAGCAACCACACATGTTTTACATCCAATACATGTATCTTTATTTATTTTAATTAGTCCATCTTCCATAGTTATAGAACCATTTGGACAAGCCTTTAAACAAGCAGCATCTTCACATTGTCTACATTGAACAGGAGCACTTATTCCTGCTATCTTAACAACTGTTAAACGAGGATTAAAATTATTTATATCTCTTTCACCTACAAATATATTTTCTTCAATATGTGCATCAACACACGCAATTTCACAAGTTCTACAACCTAAACATTTATTAGGATTTGCTATTACAAAACTATTCATAACTCATCTCTCCTTATATTTACTTTTTACTTCTATCTCTATACTTAGTATGTAACAAGTGGTGGGACTTTTCTCCTAATGGCTTTCCTAAAAACTCTTTATACAGTTTTTTAACATTTGGATTTTCATGAGATTTTCTAAATTCCATTGATTTATCATGGTCATATATAGATGCTCTTCTTTTACTATATGCTTCATCCCTTTTCCATTGTAATACAAGCTTTGGTTGTCCACCCCCGCTTATACATCCATTTGGACATGCCATAACTTCTACAAAATCATAAGTGCATGTTCCTTCCCTTACGCTATCTAATACTTTTCTAGCGTTCTTAAGACCTGCTACCATGGCAACTCTTAATGTTTGTCCACCTAAGTCTACTTTAGCTTCTCTTATACCTTCTCCACCTCTTAAAAATTTTAGTTCAAAATTATCAAGAGACTTTTTAGCTACTAATTCATATCCTGTTCTTATAGCAGCTTCCATAACTCCACCTGTAACTCCAAAAATTGCTCCTGCCCCACAATATCCACCAAGTGGAGTATCAAAACCTTGTGGTTCTAAATTTTTAAAATCTATTCCTTCAGCTTTTAAAAGTACTGCAAGTTGTCTTGTTGTTACAACTAAGTCAACATCCTTATTTCCGTTATTCACCATTTCTTCTCTATCAGCTTCAAACTGCTTACAAGTACAAGGCATCACTGCAACACTAAATATTTTTTTAGGATCTATATCGTCAATTTGTGCACCATAGGTTTTAAATAATGCACCTGCCATTTGCTGAGGTGATTTACAACTTGATAAATGGTTTAAAAGATCTGGATATTCTTGTTCTATAAATTTAACCCAAGCTGGACAACAAGATGTAAACATTGGAATATTTTTTTCTTCTTTTAGTCTTGTTATAAGTTCTGTTCCCTCTTCCATAATAGTTACATCCGCACCAAAGTTTGTATCATAAACTCTATCAAACCCAAGTTTTCTAAGAGCTGTCGGTATTTTATCTACAACTAGAGTTCCATAATCTAAACCAAAATCTTCTCCTAATGATACTCTAATTGCAGGGGCACATTGAACAACTTTAAATACATTTGGATCACTTAAAATATCCCTAAGTTTTCTTATAGTTCCCTTATTATAGGCTGCAAATATTGGTTCTGTAATTTCATCTATCATTCCACGTTCTTTAAATCTTTTACTTCCCTTTTCCATATGTTTATTAAAATCCATATCATAAGCACTACATATTTGTACGCATTGTCCACACATAACGCATTTATCCTGATCTATCACATGAGGTTGTCCCTCTTCCCCAGAAATAGCATCTACAGGGCAAACTTCCTTACATCTTCCACATCCTACACATAGTTCTTTATCGATATTAATTGTTCCACTTGTTTCCATTACTAAGTTTCCTTCTTTCTAGATCTATATTAAGTTTTAAATTATCTTAAAGTCCCTTTACTACGTTTATTAAAGTTTTTGCCACTTCTTCTCTTTTTCTATTTTCTTCCTCTTTAGGCTTTACAAGTCTTAAAGCATCTTTAGGGCAAATCTTAACGCAAGCTGGAGAATCATAATTTGCACATAAATCACACTTTAGTGCAATAGTTCTCTCATTTTCAGTATCCTTATCTATTGTTGTCATTTCAATAGCTCCAAAAGGGCAAGCAGCTGCACAAGTTTTACATCCTATACATATTCTTTCATCTAGAATTACTTTATTTTCAACCTTTTTTATAGCATTTACAGGGCATACCTTTCCACATGGCATATCTTCACAGTGTCTGCATTGAATTGGCATTTTTACTTTTCCTATTTTCGTAACGAAAATTCTTGGAATAATAGGACCTTTTCTTGAACTTATTGTTTTTCTAGCTAAACCATCTTTACTATGTACATTAGAGCATGCAACTTCACACAATTTACATCCTACGCACTTATTATGGTCAGCTATAACAAATGAATTTACTTTACTTTGCATAATTTTCCCCTCTTTTAATAGTTAATTCTTTCTTCACCTGAATATATATTCATTTTATTACCACGGACAAAACCTACTAAAGTTATATTTAACATTTTAGCTAAGGATACAGATAAACTAGTTGGAGCTGATTTAGATATAATTATTGGGATATTAAGTTTTGCACACTTTAAAATCATCTCTAAAGATACTCTTCCACTTAAAATAATTATCTTATCTTTTAGATATATGTTTTTTTCTAGTGATTCACCTATTACCTTATCTAATGCATTATGTCTTGCTACATCTTCATTTATAACTAATATATTTTCTTTATCACAAAGAGCCACACAATGAACTCCTCCTGTCTCCTTAAATACATTAGAATAATCAAGGTTTTTCTTCATAAACTCAAATATCTTGTCTATATCTAACTTTAAATTACTATTTACTTTTTCACAATTTACAGCTGATAAAAAATTACTTGCTGCAAGTGATGTATCTTTAAAATTTTCTACACTATTTAAATGAACTTTTTTAGAGTAAAAACTTTCTCTTTCTACATCTTTATTTAAAGTTTCAACATAGATAATACCTAAATCTTCATTAAGATCTATACTTTCTATATCTTCAACACTTTCTATAAGTTTTTCAGTTCTTAAAAAACCAATAGCTAATTCTTTTAACTTTTTAGGACTGCATAAAAGTGTTGCTAATCTTTTTTTATTTAAAATTATAGTTAAAGGATATTCCCTAACTATTACTTCATTAAAATTTTTTAAAACTTTCTTATCCTCTATTTTTATCACTTTACACTGTAATGTCTTGTCCATTTGCATCCTCCTAAAATGTTAAATATTTTCTTTAATATTATATTTTTTTATTTTAAGTTAATCTTAAGTTTATCCTATACTATTTAACTTTGATTCCCATTTTTTCTCTTATTGAATTATATTCATCTTGTACTTGTTTTTCAGCTTCTTCTTGATTATCTATTTTCTCTAATTTAACTGCACAATACTTAAATTCTGGTGTTTTTGAAATTGGGTCTAATGCGTCATTAGTTAACTCATTACAAGCTCCAACCCACCATTGATATGTCATAAATGTAGAGCCTTTTCTTATTCTCTCTGAAACTGATGCCCTAGTTAAAACTGAGCCTCTTCTAGATGTGACTCTAACTAACTCTTCATTTTTTATTCCAAGTTCTTTAGCATCTTCTACACTTATTTGTATACGTCCAGGCTCATCTTCTAATGCTCTTAATGCTCTACAGTTACCAGTCATAGTTCTAACTGAATAATGTCCAACTTCTCTTACTGTTGAAAGACTAAGTGGATATTCCTCATCAGTTTCTTCACCTGGTTCTCTCCATTCACAGGCAAATAATACTCCTTTTCCACTTGGTGTTGTAAATTTATTATCCTTATAAAGGTAAGAAGTTCCTCTATCTTCATCTGATTTATCAGTACAAGGCCATTGAACCCCACCCAATTTTTCCATCTTTTCATAAGTTGCACCTTTATACTTAGGACAAAGATCTATAAGTTCATTCCAAATTTCCTCTGTATTTTTATAAGACATTTTATATCCCATAGCAGTTGATATTTCACAAATTATTTCCCAGTCAGTTTTAACATTACCCTTTGCTTCTACAGCTTTTCTTATTCTTTGGAAACCTCTATCTGCTGATGTATAAACACCATCATGTTCTCCCCATGCTGTAGCTGGTAGTACAACATCAGCATGAAGTGCTGTTTTATTCATAAATATATCTTGAACTATAACAAGTTCTAATTCATCTAAAGCTTCTCTAACTTCTGCAGCATTTGGGTCACTTTGTACTGGATCTTCTCCCATTATATAATAAGCCTTAAGTTTTTTATCTTTTAAAACAAGCTTTGGAACTTCTGTTAAAGACTCACCTTTTTCTGTTGGAAGCTTAACACCCCAAGCCTTTTCAAATTTTTCTCTAATATCTTTATCAGTAAATTTTTGATATCCTGGAAGATAATTTGGTAGTGCTCCCATATCACAGGCACCTTGTACATTATTTTGTCCACGAACAGGCCCTATACCAACATTTGGTCTACCATAGTTTCCTGTTAAAAGACCTAAAGAAGCTAATCCTCTAACTACATCAACCCCTTGTGAAAATTGACAAACTCCCATTCCATAAAGAATAGTAGCATTTTTAGCTTTTGCATATTCCCTTATTGCTTGTCTTATTTCATTAGCTTTAATTCCTGTTATAGTTTCAGCATATTCTGGAGTATATTTTTCTACTGCTTTTTTATACTCTTCAAAACCTTCAGTAAAGTTTTTAACGTAATCTTCTTTATATAGCTTTTCTTCAATTAAAACATGGGCAAAAGCATTAACAAGTGCCATATTAGTAGCACCCTTTATGTATAATTGAAGATCGGCAAATTTTGAAGTTTCAGTTTGTCTTGGATCTACTACTATTATTTTTGCTCCCTTTTCTTTAGCTTTAGCTATTCTTCTTGCAACTATCGGATGACTATCTGCACCATTATATCCAAATATAAATATTAAATCAGTGTTTTCAATATCACCAATTGAATTTGACATAGCACCATCACCTAGGCAGTAAACAAGACCTGGAAGTGTAGGACCGTGACATACCCTTGCACAGTGATCTATATTATTAGTTCCAACTGCTGCCCTTGCAAATTTTTGCATTATATAGTTTGCTTCATTTCCAGATCCTCTAGCACATCCTGTCATCATTATTGAATCTGGACCATATTTTTCTTTTATAGCTAAAAGCTTCTCTGAAACAAATTTTATTGCTTCTTCCCAAGATACTGGTTCTAAAACATCATCTTTTCTTATCATAGGTGATTGTAATCTTCTTGTTAATATTTGTGGATCATTTAAATAATCCCATCCATAATGCCCTTTAAGGCATAATTTTTTTTCATTTGTTCTACCATCTGCTGGTTCTGCTTTAATTACTTTTCCATCTTCTACCACTAGATACAATTGGCATCCACTTGCACAATATGGACATGTTTCTAATACTTTTGTTATCATATTGAATCTCTCCTTAATAATTATTTTTTATGTACTTTTATATAAATAAAAAAGCCAGTACAAAAGCACTCCTATTTAATCATAACATATTAAAATTATAAAAATTAAAAAATTATTCTTACATTTTAATAACTTAATGATTTAATGCTTTGCACTGACTTATCTAAAAGCTAAGATTATAATCTTTCTTTTTAATCCAATCAATGTTTATTAACTTTTATGACTACAACTCTTTCCTTATCTTCTAATTCTAAGTTTCTAACTTCCCAACTGTAGTCAAATCCTCCGCCTAAAATATCACAGGCTTCTTGCAAAAATTGTTTTTCTAGATGGGGTTTAATATATTTCCAGTAATCCATAACTACTTGCCTTGCCCCTTGCTTTACAAGAATATCTGATAATTTAGATAATATTCCTCTAACTTCTATAGTTATTATATTTCCATCTATATTAACCTTAACATTATCAGGACCCTTTCCTTTATAGCACTTTACAATTTTTATTGCAAGCTTTCTTAAATCTTCTTGTAGCTCTAACTTATCTTTACTCAAGGTCGCCCCCTAATTAAATTAGTTTTAATCATTGGTATGTTTTTATTTTAATACTTGTATAAATTATAGTCAATATAGATTATATCTAATATACAGTTAATCCTTTGTATTTTTATTTATAAACTTTAATAGTTCTCCTAATTTCTACATTTTTCGTCAATTATCTTAACATTTCTTATTTTATTTAATATACTTAATAATCAATTATTAAAATATATTTTCAATTAAATATTTGTATTATATTGTATTGTTTAGTTTTATTTTCCATATTTTATAGCCTTTAATATACTTTTATTTCAAAACAGATAATCTTTATTTCTTGTTTAATAAATAAAAATATGGGAATTCTATAATTATTATTAAAATTATACTTTAAGGAGGAATACTTATGAATAGCTCTCTTGAAGTTAATTCTCTTATTTTTCAATTTATTTTGATATTTATATTAACTTTAATAAATGCTTTTTTTTCAGCAGCTGAAATGGCTATTGTATCTTTAAATAAAAATAAAATAAAAATATTAGCAGAAGAAGGCAATAAAAAAGCTAAACTTATAGAAAAACTTCTAGAAGAACCAACTAAATTTTTATCAACTGTTCAAGTTGGAATAACTTTAGCTAGCTTTTTTTCAAGTGCATCAGCTGCTACTGGTATTTCTAATATATTAGGTGATTTTTTAGAAAATTTAAGTATGCCTTATGCTAAAGAAATATCTTTAATTGCAGTTACTATAGTTTTATCTTATATTACTTTAGTTTTTGGTGAATTATTTCCAAAAAGATTAGCTCTTCAGAACTCCCAAAAAATAGCTATATCTTCTGTAAAGCCAATTATGCTTATATCTAAAATTACAATACCTTTTGTAAAACTTTTATCAATTTCAACTAATTTTCTAATAAGGCTTTTTGGCATAAATGATAAAAACTTAGAAGAAAAGGTTTCTAAAGAGGAAATTAAGTCTTTAGTGGATGTTGGAAAAGAACATGGTGTTATAAATGAAACTGAAAAAGATATGATAAATAGTATATTTGAATTTGACGATAAATTAGCTAAAGAGGTTATGACCCCTAGAACTAATGTGTATATGATAGATATTGATGAGCCTTTAAATTTAGAAAATCTTTTAAATGAAAAATATTCAAGAATACCTGTTTTTCAAGGAAACATAGATAATATAATAGGAATTTTATATATGAAAGATTTTATTTATGAATCTTATAAAGTAGGTTTTGAAAATGTGAATATAAAAGATATTCTTCATAGCCCTTATTTTGTTCCTGAAATGAAAAATATAGATGAACTATTTAAAGAACTTCAGATTACTAAAAAACATATGGCTATTTTAATTGATGAATATGGTGGTTTCTCAGGAATCGTAACTATTGAAGATTTAATCGAAGAGGTAATGGGGGACATTGGAGATGAATTTGATGACGATGAAACTTCTTTAAAATCTATAGACAAAAATACTTTTTTAGCTAGTGGACTTATTTCAATAGATGAACTAAATGAAAATTTAAATTTAAATCTAGACGCTGATTCTGAAGATTATGATACATTAGGAGGCCTTATAATAAAGCTTATAGGCTACATTCCTAAAAAAGATGAAGAATGTACTGTTAAGCATAAAGATATCACATTTAAAGTAAAGGAAGTAAATAAAAAAAGAATTATAAAGGTTGAAATTATTATAAATACTCCCTTAACATAAGTAAAACATTATAACTAGTCATTTTTTGTTAGTTATAATGTTTTATAAAAATATTAATTCTAAAATAATACTTTATTTTATAGTAAAACTAAATACTCTTTTTTAATATATACCTTCTAAGACCACCATACTTTTCTTTTTCATTAACTATTTTATAACCTAAATCAATAAACGTATTAACACTATAAGTATTTATAGGAGATGCTGTAGCAGTTATTATTTTTTTGTTTTCATCTCTTCCAATATTCTCTAAAATATTACATATCTTTTTTTGGAGCTTATTTCCTCTAAATTCTTTAGAAACTACAGTAGCTTCTATTTGACAAACATCTAAAAGTGAATCACCTCTTAAGTCTAAATCATAACCGTAATTTCTTTTATCATAATTTAATGCTACATATGACCCCATAGCTATAAGATTATTATCTACTATACATCCTACAATCTTTCCTTTTTCTTTTAAGTATTCCTCAAACTCCTCTCTTTTAGTTTTTGCATAAATCTCTTTATTCCCTATACCTTCTAATATATTCTCATTTAAATTTACTATATCATCTAAATAAGAAAGGTTTAACCACTTAAATTCACCTATTTTTTCTACACCGTCTTTTCTTTTTAGTCTTATCTTCATTTGTTTCTTCTCCTTTACTTATATTTATAATAAGTGATTTTAAAATATAAATTTTGCATAATAAATATTTATTTAGAATATAAATCACATCTTTAGCTTAACTAATTTGTTAATTCTATGTAATTTATTATAGTATAATAATATTATTATTTCTATTTTATATAAACTAAACTCTATATAAAAAATCAATAATAAATATTTTATGTATGAGGAGATATTTTATGAAAAATATTTTACTTATAAACTGTAGTAGAAGAGAAAAAAATACTTATAACCTCTTAATCCAAAGTGAAAGAATATTTCAAAATAATGGATTTAATACTGAAATTATAAACCTTTATAATTACAATATAAAATTTTGTCTTGGTTGTGAACAATGCATATTAAAAGGAGGTTGCGTTTTAAAAGATGATGTTAACCCTTTAATGGAAAAACTAAAAAACTGTCATGGTTTAGTTATAGGCACTCCTGTTTATCTAAATAATATGAGTGGAATACTAAAAACATTTATCGATAGAACTTGTATATGGTTTCATAGAAGTGATATGACACAAAAACCTGTACTTTTAATAGCAAATACCCAAGGTTCTGGTGTAAAAAACACATTAAATTCTATAGAAGAATCCTTAAGGCAATGGGGCGTTTCATTCTGTGGAAATATATCTAGAACTGGTCGCAAAATAAATAATATGCCTATTAGTTATAAAGAAATTTCTAAATTTATAAATCTTGTTAATAATAATATAGAGTATAAACCTACATTTAAAGATATTTGTTATTTTAATGTACAAAGAGCCTTATCTACAAATATTTTTCCCCTTGATAAAAAATTTTGGACT
>CAUWNL010000064.1:0-15793 GCA_963559995.1 uncultured Sarcina sp. | reverse complement strand
AGGTATATGAGACCATTGATTGCAAATGGACATCTTTATTTAGCACAGCCACCTTTATACAAGGTATATAAATCATCTAAGGGAAGTGAAAAGGTAGCTTATGCATATTCTGATGATGACCTTGAGGGAGTTAAGAAAAAAGTTGGAAAAGGTGCTTTAATTCAAAGATTTAAGGGTCTTGGTGAGATGAATCCAGATCAATTATGGGAAACAACATTAAACCCTGAAAGTAGAACCTTAATTCAAGTTACTATAGAAGATGCTGCAAAAGCTGAAAAAATGATTTCTCTTCTCATGGGGGATATAGTTGAACCTAGAAAAAATTATATGTACAAATATGCAGAGTTTTAGAGAGGAGATGAAATAAATATGGCAAAAAAGCAAATCATAATTCCTAAGGATAATAATATAATAAGAATGCCTTTAGAAGAAGCTATGCCAGATAACTATCTTCCTTATGCTGTTGAGGTTGCAAAGGATAGAGCATTACCTGATGTTAGGGATGGATTAAAACCAGTCCATAGAAGAATTTTATATGGAGCATACATGCTAAAAGCATTTCCAGATAAACCTTATTATAAGTCAGCTAGAATAGTTGGAGATATTTTAGGTAAATATCATCCCCATGGAGATACATCAGTTTATGATGCTATGGTAATACTAGCACAGAACTTTTCCACAAGGGAACCCTTAATTGATGGACATGGTAATTGGGGTTCAAGTGATGGAGATGGCGCAGCTGCAATGCGTTATACAGAAGCTAGGTTATCTAAGATTTCTATGGAGATGCTTAAAGATATAGAAAAAGGTGTAGTTGAAATGGTTCCAAACTATTCAAATTCGGAAATGGAACCTAAGGTATTACCAGCTAAATATCCAAATCTTCTTGTAAATGGAACTTTTGGTATTGCAGTTGGCCTTGCAACTAATATACCACCTCACAATCTAAGTGAAGTAATTTCAGGAACACTAGCTTATATAGAAAATAATGATATAAAAACAGAAGAACTTATGGAATTTATAAAGGGACCTGACCTTCCAACAGGAGGAGTTTTAATGGGTAAAAACTCATTAAAGGCTGCCTATGAAACCGGAGAAGGAAAGGTAGCATTAAGGGCTAAAACTTCTATAGAAAAATTAGAAAATGGAAGGTTTGGAATTGTAATAACGGAATTCCCATTTAGGAGAAATAAGGCTAAAATACTTCAAACAATATCTGAAATGACTGCTGATAAGAGACATAGTAAGGCACTGGAATCAATTACAGATATAAGGGATGAATCAGATAGAGCAGGAATAAGGGCTGTTATAGAATTTAAAAAAGCTGCAGATGAAGGAGCTGTAGATAAGGTATTAAAATATTTGTTTAAGAAAACAGACCTTCAATGTAATTTAAGTTTTAACATGGTGGCATTAGCAAATGGAAAACCAGAAACAATGAGCCTTAAAACTATAATAATGCACTATGTGAATCATCAAAAAGATGTTGTAACTAGAAGAAGTGAAATAGAACTTGAAGCTTGTAAAAAAAGATTTCATATAGTTGAAGGGTTTATAAAAGCTATAGATATTTTAGATGAGATAATAGAAACTATAAGAAGTGCTAAATCTAAAAAGGATGCTAATGAAAAGTTAGTTGAAATGTACGGTTTTACACAAATACAAGCTGAAGCTATATTAGAACTTATGCTTTATAGACTTACAGGTCTTGAGATCAAGGTATTTAAAAAGGAGTATGCTGAACTTTTAAAGAAAATTAAAGTATTAGAGAAAATATTAAGTAGCGAAAAAGAACTCTTAAAAATTATAACAAAGGAACTTAAAGACGTTCAGGAAAAATTTGGAAATAATAGAAAGACAATTATAGTTGAAGATGAAAGTGAAGCTAAGATTGATTTAAAAGAGTTAATAGTAGTTGAAGATGTAGTTATAACATTATCTAATGATGGATTTATAAAGAGAATTCCTTTAAAGAGTTACAATCGGTTAAATTCTGATGAAAATGATATAGAGTATAGAGAGGGAGATTATTTAAAATCTTTAATAAAATCTAATACAAAAGACAAATTACTTATATTTACTGATAAGGGTAATATGTATCAAATAAAGGTTAATAATATTTTAGAAGCTAAGTGGAAAGAAAAAGGGGAAAGATTAGACACTTTAATTAAGAGTTTAAACTTAGACAGTGAACAGATAGTTTCTGCTATATCAGTTTCTGAATTCTTACCAAATAAATCGTTAAAGTTTATAACTTCAAAAGGATTAATTAAAAAGACGAGTTTAGATAAGTTTATCACAGCCTATTCTAAGCTTATGGCTTTAAAGTTAAAGGATACAGAAAAGTTAGTAAGTGTAGTAATTATAGACTCTGCAGAAATTCAATCCTTTGTTAAGATAAAGACTTTAATGGGACTTGAATTTACAGTAGAGGAGCCTAAATTAAACCTTGTAGATAGAGCTATTTTAGGAGAGGGTTTATGTTCATTAAGTGCTAAAGACGAAATAATATTTGCAGAGTATGTAGATGTTATTGAATACAAAGAATTTACTATAGGAATTAGTAAAAAAGGTTTGATAAAAGTTTATAAAAATCACTCAAAATCTACAGAAAAATATGAAAAAGTTAAAACAACATCTACAAGTTATATTTTAGCTTTTTCAGATAAAGGTAAAGTCTTTAAGTTCCCAAGTTACCTTTTATATAATTTAAATGAAAGCCATTTAGAAAATCTTGTAGATAATTTTGAGTATAATGAAAATATAATAAAAGTTATATCACTTCCTAAAGAACAAGAATTAATACGGGATGATATATATATATATTTATTGACTAAACAAGGATTTGTAAAGAAAACATCTGTAAAAGAGTTTTATGGAAACTTTAATAATCAATTAGTTTATAAATTTAAAAATCAATTAGATAGACTATTAAATGTTGAAATTAATTTGAATAATTGTAATATTTTATTGATAACCAAAAAAGGATTTTATATATTATTTTCAGCTGAGACTGTTAATCCTATGGGGAAAGCAGCATCAGGTGTAACTGCTATAAGTTTAAGGGAGGAAGATGAGGCTATATTTAGTACATGTTTTATTGAAACTGTTGAAGATAATATATTAAAGGACTATAATGAAGTTGCGGTAACATCTCAAATTTCTAAAATAGTTTTGATATCTAAGGACAATAAAGAAAAGGAAATTTCTTTAGAAGATATAAAACTTCAAAATAGAGCAAGAAGAGGAAATAGTATAATGGTTACTAATATGGATGATTATATAAAAGAAGTACTTATAAAATGAGGAGTGATTTTATGAAAAAAGTATTAGTCCTTTTAGCAGAAGGTTTTGAAATGGTAGAAGGTTTGTCAGTAGTTGATGTTTTAGTCAGGGCAAAAGTAAACTGTGATACGGCTTCTATAAAGGCAGTAAAAGAGGTTAAAAGTTCTCATGGAGTAGTTGTTCTTGCAGATAAACTTTTAGATGAGATAAACTTAAAAGCTTATGATGCAGTAGTTATACCAGGTGGAATTCCAGGTGCTCTAAATTTAAGAGATGATAGTAGAGTTATAGAATTAGTTAAGAATTACTATAATGAAGGAAAGATAGTAGCTGCAATATGTGCAGGGCCTATTGTTTTAAATAAAGCACAAGTTTTAAATGGAAAAGATGTTACAAGTCACCCAAGTGTTAAAGATGAGTTTGTAAATTCAAACTACATTGAAAATAAGAAAGTTGTAGTTTGTGATAATGTAATAACAAGTAGAGGGGCAGGAACAGCCATTTATTTTGGTCTTTCTATATTAAAAGAACTTGGATATAATGAAGAAGCAGAAAATATTAAAAAAGCTATAATGCTTGACTTTATTTAAAAAATAAATTAAAAGTTAATATATAATAAAAAATAATCATAAAAGTGTTTATACATTTTTATGATTATTTTTGCTTTAGTATAATTTTTTAGATAGATCTAAGAAACGGATTTAACTTTAAGAATATTTCTATGTATATATATGTAAAATTACTACGCTTCTAGAACTTTTTTTGTTTAAAAGTTAGAAATTTTACAGTTGTTTTATTCTAAAGATAAGATAGCTTGGCTATTAGTTAAAATATCCTTTTGCTTTTATCTAAAATGAAGACTTATAACAAAGATATTTTAATAAAATAAAGGTGAGTGTTATGAAGAAGGAAATATTAAAAAACAAAATAAGATTTTTATATAAATATAGAGAAGGAAGTCACACTTCATTCTCCATTGCATTAGAAGCTGGTGCAAACAGTGAAGGTAAAGGAGAGATAGGTTTTGCCCATGCCTTAGAACATATGATTTATAAAGGGACTCCATATTTAAGTGAAGCGCAAGTAAATAAAGGACTAGATGAGTTTTTTGGAATAAGTAATGCTATGACTAATTTTCCCTATGTAATATATTATGGAACTCTTTCAAATGAAGATTTTTATGATGGGTTCTCACTTCATGGTGAAATATTAAGTAATCCTAATATTTTAGAGAATGGGTTCAAGGAAGAATTAAATGTTATAAAACAAGAGAGCAAAGAATGGAGTGAAGATTTAGAACAACATGTAGAAGATTTAATGCTTTATAATGGTTTTAAGAATGAGAGAATAAAGGAAATAATAATAGGAAAAGAAGCAGATATAAAAAAAATAACAATAGAAGGCTTAAGAGCTTTTTATAAAAGACTTTATAGAGGAGAGAACTTAGTAGTTTCTATTGTTACTTCTTTAGATTATGATTATGTAAAAGATATAGTGGAAGAGAAATTATTTAAAATAAGACCAGAAATAGATAGAAATATTGAAAGTAAAAGATTAAATCACCATAGATTAGTAAATTCTAATAGATTTAAGGATTTTGCCAAAGGTAATAATGGGTGTAAAATAGCATATGGATTTGACATATCTTTTTTAAGTTTAAGAGAAATTATAGCGTTAAAACTTTTTAATCTTTGGTTTGGAGAAGGTGTAAGTTCAATTTTGTATGATAGTATAAGAACAAAGATGGGACTAGCCTATGAGGTTTATAGCAGTGTAAAATGGGAAAAAGGCATAGAAATTTTTAAAATAGCATTAAATACAGATAAGAATTCTTATGAAAAAGCTTTAAATATAGTAGATAATTGTATAGAAAAGGGAAAGAATTTAGATAAGTTAATAAGTGAAGAAGATTTAAGTAAACTTATAAAAAGATTTAAACTTAAAATATCTTTAGAATTAGAAAAAAGTATTGTGTTAGCAAATAGGATGGCTATTTACGAAATATTATATAATGATGGAAATGAAGTTTTTAATGAAGTAAATATGGTGTATAATTATACGATTAAAGAATTAAAAGAAATAGTTAATAAAGTGCTAAGAAACCCTGTTATTGAAGTATTATTATAAGGAAGGTGCTTAGGTGGAAGAAAAATGGGTTTTAATAAATAGAAATATAAATAAGGATATAGAAAGAGAGCTAAATGTATCACCACTAGTAGCTAAGCTTTTAGCAAATAGAGATATAAGAAGTGTAGATAATGCAAAAGACTTTCTATATGGGGACTTAAACTCTCTTTTAGATGGATTCCATATGAAAGACATGAAAAAAGGTGTAGAAAAAATAGCAGATGCAATAAAAACTAATAAAAGGATAGTTATATATGGAGACTATGATTGTGATGGCGTTATAAGTACAGCTATATTATATAAGGGTTTAAAAGAATGCAATGCTAATTTTACTTATCATATTCCACACAGAGAACATGAAGGCTATGGCATGAATTTAGATAGGATAAAAACCTTAAAGAAGGATGGCTGTGAAATAATATTAACTTGTGACAATGGAATAGCAGCTTATAAGGAAATAGACCTTGCAAATGCTTTAGGTATGGATGTAGTTTTAACTGATCATCACGATGTTCCTATAAAGTCTTCAGAAAATGACATAGGGGGAGTTCCTAATGCCTACGCAGTAATAAATCCAAAACAAGAGGATTGTCCCTACAGTTTTAAGTCCTTATGTGGGGCAGGAATAGCATTTAAGTTTATAATTTGCTTATATGAAGTTTTAGGTATAAACAGAAAAAAAGCTTTAAGATTAGTTGAACTTTGCTCTATTGCGACAGTTTGTGATGTTGTTGATATTTTAGATGAAAATAGGATAATTGTAAAAGAAGGTTTAAAGCTCATAAATAATACTAAAAATTTAGGGCTTAAAGAATTAATAAAAGCAAATAATCTACAAGATAAAACAATATCAGCATATCATTTAGGATTTGTAATAGGACCTTGTATAAATGCTACAGGAAGACTAGAAACTGCAAAACTTTCAGTAGAACTGTTAGTAACTGATGATATAAAAAGAGCTGAAAATTTAGCTAAAGAGCTTTATGAATTAAACAGCAAAAGACAGGATATGACAAAAGATAGTGTAGAAGAAGTTCTAGAACAAATAAAGAGAAATAACATGGAGAATGATAAAATCCTAGTTATCTATAATCCTAATATTCATGAGAGTATTGCAGGGATAGTTGCAGGAAGAGTTAAGGAGATTTATAATGTTCCAACAATAATAATAACAAAAGGTAAAGACATGCCAAAGGGCTCTGCAAGATCTATTGATGAATATAATATATTTGAAGAATTATCAAAATGTAAAAATCTTCTAAGTAAATTTGGAGGTCATAAAATGGCAGCTGGATTATCTATAAAAGAAGAAAATATAAGTGTTTTAAGAGAGAGGCTTATAGAAAATTGTAATTTAAGTTATGAAGATTTTTTAGTGAAGGTTAGAATTGATAGCAGAATTCCTTTAAATTATTTAAATGAAGGGATGATAGAAGAGATTAAAGAGCTAGAACCCTTTGGCAAAGGAAATCCCTCTCCGCTTTTTGCAGAAAAAGATATAAGTGTAACAAGATTATTTGTTATGGGAAAAAATAAAGATATGTTTAAGTTAAGATGTAAGATTAGTAACAGTTATAAAACAATAAATGCTATTTCTTTTGGAAACCTTGATAGATTTAAAGATATGTTTATAGAAAAGTATGGTGAAGAGAGATATTTAAAAGCTTTAGATAATGGACAATTTGATTTTGACTTTAAGGTTGATTTAATTTATGTTCCTAAAATAAATGAGTATAATGACACAAGAAGTATACAACTAAATATAAAAAATATAAGGATGTAATTTATTTTTAAGGAGATGATTATTTTGAGTAAATATAAAATGATAATGACAGGTGGAGGATCAGCAGGACATGTTACCCCAAATTTAGCTTTAGTTCCAAAACTTAAAGAGTTAGGTTTTGAAATAAAATATATAGGAAGTAAAGATGGTATAGAAAAAGAAATAATAAAAAAAGAAAATATACCTTATTATTCTATATCTTCAGGAAAATTAAGGAGATATTTTGATATTAAAAATTTTACAGATCCTTTAAAAGTTTTAAAAGGTGTAGCTGATGCTATGAGGATTTTATCTAAAGAGAAGCCAGATATAATTTTTTCAAAAGGAGGATTTGTAACTGTTCCTGTAGTAATGGCAGCATCACTTAAAAAAATACCTGTTGTTTCACATGAATCTGATATGACACCAGGTCTTGCAAATAAAATAGCATCTCCGTTTTGTAATAAATTATGTGTTACGTTTCCTGAAAGTATAAAGCATGTTAAAGGAGATAAAGCAATACTTACAGGAACACCTATAAGAGAGAGTCTCTTACAAGGTGATAAGAAAAAAGGTATGGATTTTTGTAAGTTTGATGATAATAAAATGGTACTTATGATTATAGGGGGTAGTTTAGGGGCTAAGGTATTAAATGATAATGCTAGATTAGTTATAAATGATCTTGTAAAGAGTTTTAATGTGGTACACATTTGTGGTAAGGGAAATATAGATGAATCTTTAGAAAATATAAGGGGTTATAGACAATATGAATATATATCAGATGAACTTCCAGATGTTATGGCACTAGCAGATGTGGTTTTATCTAGAGCAGGAGCTAATACAATTTTTGAACTTTTAACATTAAAAAAGCCTCATATATTAGTTCCGTTATCAGAACAAGCATCAAGGGGAGACCAAGTATTAAATGCAAGATCATTTGAAAAATCAGGATATTCTAAAGTTGTTAAAGAAGAAGAGTTTACAGGGGAAGTTTTATTAAAAACTTTGAAGGAATTAGTAGAAAATAAAGATATGTATATAGAAAATATGAAAAAAAGCACTATGGGAAATGGTGTAGATAATATTATAAATGTTATAATGAATAACATGAAGAATAAGAAATAAAAATAAGAAATAAGAAAAAAAATAAATTTTACAATATTCCTTTATTTATAGATAATAAAGGAATATTATATTATTAGTCCTTGAAAACAATTATGTAAATGGTTTAAAATTATTTTAATGTATTTATTTATATTAACTTATAGGAATAATGAGGTGACTTAAATGAAAAAAGTATCAATAATTTATTGGAGTAAAGGTGGGAATGTAGAGCTTTTAGCAAATACTATTGCAGATGAGCTTGAAAGAAATGATGTAGAAGTTAATTTAAAGCAAGTAGGTATTGCGGATTTAAGTGATATATTAGAAGTTGATGCTATAGCTTTTGGAAGTCCTGCTATGGATAATAATAGAATAGAACAAAATGAGATGGAACCTTTCATAAAGCAGTTAGAACAATTAAATATACAAAAAAAGGTTATTCTTTTTGGCACTTATGGATGGGGGCAATGTGAGTTTATAGATGAATGGGAAAAGAGAATGAAATCATATGGATTTAATGTGATTGGAAAGTTAGCAGTAGGAGAAGCTCCTAGTGATAAGCAAATTAAAGAATTAAAAAATTTATGTAAAAATTTAATAAATTTAGAATAATTTCATGATTTAATTAATTATATTAAAGATATATAATTAGATTAAAGATGTAATAAAAAAATTCAAAAAAATATAATATGTAATTAAAAAGTAATAATAATTATATAGAATATGTATTATTATAAATAAGTAAGCGCATTATATATATGTTTTATATACATATTTAGAAAGAGGTGTCACGAATATGTCAAAAAAAATGAAAACTATGGACGGTAATACAGCTGCTGCATACGTATCATATGCATTTACAGATGTAGCTGCTATTTACCCAATAACTCCATCTTCACCAATGGCAGAGCATGTTGATGAATGGAGTGCAAAAGGACAAAAAAATATATTCGATCAAAAAGTTCAAGTAATTGAATTACAATCAGAAGCAGGAGCAGCAGGTGCAGTTCATGGTTCATTACAAGCAGGAGCTTTAACAACAACATTTACAGCTTCTCAAGGTCTTTTATTAATGATACCAAACATGTATAAAATTGCAGGGGAATTACTTCCTACAGTATTCCATGTAGCAGCGAGAGCTTTATCTACATCAGCATTAAACATCTTTGGAGATCACCAAGACGTTATGGCTGCAAGACAAACTGGATTTGCAATGCTTGCAGAAGGTTCAGTTCAAGAAGTTATGGATTTAGCAGCAGTAGCTCATTTAGCTACACTAAAATCAAGAATTCCATTTGTAAGCTTCTTTGATGGATTTAGAACATCACATGAAATACAAAAAATAGAGCTTTTAGACTACAATGATCTTAAAGGTTTAGTAGATATGGATGCTGTTGATGCATTTAGAAGAAGAGCTTTAAATCCTAACAAACCAGTTACAAGAGGAACAGCTCAAAACCCTGATATCTACTTCCAAGAAAGAGAAGCAGTAAACAGATTCTACGATGCAGTTCCAGAAATAGTTGAAGGCTACATGGCTGAAATAACTAAATTAACTGGAAGAACATACAATTGTTTTGACTACTATGGAGCTAAAGATGCTGATAGAGTTATAGTTGCTATGGGTTCAGTTACTGATTTAATAGAAGAAACTGTAGATTACTTAAATGCAAACGGACAAAAAGTTGGTTTAGTTAAAGTAAGATTATTTAGACCTTTCTCAAATGAAAGATTAATAAAAGCAATACCAAGCACAGTTAAGAAAATAGCTGTTTTAGATAGAACAAAAGAACCAGGATCAGCAGGAGAACCTCTATTCTTAGATGTTAAAAATGCATTCTATGGAAGAGAAAATGCTCCTGTAATAGTTGGAGGAAGATTTGGTCTTGGATCAAAAGATACAGTTCCAGCTCATATAATTGGAGTATATAATAACTTAGCTAAAGAAGAACCAAAAGATGGATTCACATTAGCTATCGTTGATGATGTAACATTTACTTCATTAGAAGCAGGAGAAAATGTTGATACAACTCCAGAAGGAACTAAAGCTTGTAAGTTCTGGGGATTAGGATCAGATGGTACTGTTGGTGCTAATAAGAGTGCTATAAAGATTATCGGAGACCATACAGACATGTATGCTCAAGGATATTTCTCATATGACTCAAGAAAATCAGGTGGTGTAACAGTATCTCACTTAAGATTTGGTAAGAAACCAATAAAATCACCATACTTAATAAACCAAGCTGACTTTATAGCTTGTCATAACCAATCATATATCCACAAATACTTTGTTGTTGATGGATTAAAAAATGGTGGAATATTCTTATTAAACACTATTAAAACTTCAGATGAAGTAGCTGCTGAATTACCAGCAAGATACAAAAGATATTTAGCAGAAAATAATATACAATTCTATACTTTAAATGCTGTTAAGATAGCACAAGAAATAGGTCTTGGTGGAAGAATCAACATGATTATGCAAGCTGCATTCTTCAAACTAGCTAACATCATTCCAGTAGAAGATGCTGTTAAATACTTAAAAGACGCTGTTGTTACTTCATATGGTAAAAAAGGTGAAAAAGTTGTAAACATGAACCATGCAGCTATCGATCAAGGTATTAACGCTTTAGTTAAAATCGAAGTTCCAGCTGAATGGAAAAATGCTCAAGATGCAGCTCCAACAGCTGATAGAGTAGAAAAATCAGAATTTATAACTAAGATAGTTGACCCAATGAATAGATTAGAAGGGGATTCACTTCCAGTTTCAGCTTTCGTTAATATGAACATGGAAGATGGTACTTTCGAAAATGGTACAGCTGCATTTGAAAAAAGAGGAGCTGCTATAAATGTTCCTGAATGGTTACCAGAAAATTGTATTCAATGTAACCAATGTGCATATGTATGTCCACATGCTACAATAAGACCATTCTTATTAACTGAAGAGGAAGTTAAGAATGCTCCAGAAGCATTAAAATCTGTTCCAGCTAAAGGAATAAAATCAGAATCTCCATTAAACTTCACTATAGCAGTAACAACATTAGATTGTACTGGATGTGGAAACTGTGCTCAAGTTTGTCCTGCTAAGGAAAAAGCTTTAGTTATGAAACCACAAAATACTCAAAGTGAACAAATGGAAGCATGGTACTACTGTGAAGAAGATTTAGCTCCAAAAGCTAATCCAATGAACAAGATGACAGTTAAAGGTAGCCAATTTGAAAAACCATTATTAGAGTTCTCAGGTTCTTGTGCTGGATGTGGAGAAACTGCATACCCAAGACTTATAACTCAATTATTTGGTGATAGAATGATGGTTGCTAATGCAACAGGATGTTCTTCAATTTGGGGAGGATCTGCTCCTTCAACTCCATATACTAAGAATAAAGAAGGTCACGGACCAGCTTGGGCTAGTTCATTATTCGAAGACAATGCTGAATTTGGATATGGTATGTACCTTGGAGTTAAAGCAATAAGACAAAAATTAGCAGATAACGCTAGAAAAGCAATAGAAGCTGGCGTAAGTGCTGATGCTAAAGCTGCTTTAGAAGATTGGTTAGATAACATGGAAAATGGTGAAGGAACAAGACAAAGAGCAGAAAATGTTATTGCAACTTTACAATCAGAAACTAACGAATTTGCAAAAGCAATATTAAAAGATCAAGATTACTTAATTAAGAGATCTCAATGGATATTTGGTGGAGACGGATGGTCTTACGATATAGGATTTGGTGGAGTTGATCATGTATTAGCTTCAGGAGAAGACGTAAATATATTCGTATTCGATACTGAAATCTATTCAAATACTGGTGGTCAAAGTTCTAAATCTACACCAACAGCTGCTATAGCTAAATTCGCAGCTTCAGGTAAGAAGACTAAGAAAAAAGACCTTGGTATGATGGCAATGACTTATGGTTATGTATATGTTGCTCAAATAGCTATGGGAGCTGATAAAAATCAAACTCTTAAGGCTATAGCAGAAGCAGAAGCTTATAAAGGACCATCATTAATAATTGCATACGCTCCATGTATCAGCCATGGATTAAAATCAGGAATGGCTAATACTCAATTAGAAATGAAGAGAGCCGTTGATTGTGGATACTGGTCATTATACAGATACAATCCAGAATTAGTAGAACAAGGAAAGAACGGATTTGTTTTAGATTCTAAAGAACCTACAGGAGATTTCAGAGAATTCTTAATGGGTGAAGTTAGATATGCTTCATTAGTTAAAGCATTCCCAGAAGCTGCTGAAGCTTTACTTGAAAAAACAGAAAGAGATGCTAAACAAAGATTAGAAGGCTATAAGAAATTAGCAGCTCAATAATATTTGTTTAATTATTAGTTAAAATATATATTAGATTGAAGTAATAATAAAGGGTTTAAGGATTTAGTTTCTTAAACCCTTTTTAATATTAAATGTGTTTTAAATGATTTTAAATTTAAAAAATAAAATAATAAAGAAATATATTTAAATAATTGTTGTTAATATTAAAAAATGATGTTAAAATTTATAAAAGCACCTTTATAATTTAGGTGTTAAATGATAAGTATTTCCGTAAGGGAGGAAAATTTTATGTCAGAAAAAGATTTAAATCAATGCTGTGGCGGAAGTTGCGGATGCGAAGGTGAAGATAAACAAGGAGGATGTGGATGTTCAGGTCATGATCATGATCACGGAAGTGAATGTGGATGTGGGAATGAACACTACGAAAGCTTTGTAGTAGACTTAGAAGATGAAAATGGAAATGTAGTTTCTTGTGATGTCATAGAAGCATTTGAATATAAAGATTCAGAATATGTTTTAGTAGAAAATCCACAAGACAACTCAATATATCTTTTCAGATCTGAAGGAGAAGATGGAGAACTTATAGTTCCCTCAGAAGAAGAGTTTGCAGAAGTAACTAAATATTACGAAGAAGAATTATCTGAATAATATAATAAGAAAGGTGGTGCTTTGCATCATCTTTTTGGATTTTAAGGAGAAAAAATGGAGAAGTTAGCAATCTTTGATGTAGATTTTACTATAACTAATAAGGAGACCTTGCTAGAATTTTTTAAATTTATATTAAAAAAGGATAGTAAGAATATAAAGTATATACCAAGGGTTATAACATCAGGTCTTTTATATGGAGTAAAAATATATGATGAGAAAAAAGTAAAAGAAGCCTTTTTAAGATTTATTGATGGAATTGATGAAAAAGATTTAAAAAATTTAGTCAAAAGTTATTATCATGAGAAATTAACATCTATTTTATATAAAGATGCTCTAGATAAAATAAGGGAACTAAAGGGAAAGGGATATAAAATATATCTTATATCAGCATCTCCAGAATTTTATTTAAATGAGTTTTATAATATAAAAGAGGTTGATATGATAATAGGAACTAGATTTCACTTTAATGAGGGAAAGTTTGCAAGAAAAATGCTAGGCGCAAATTGTAAGGGGGAGGAAAAAGTCAAAAGATTAATGGAAGTTTTAAAGAAAAAAAATATAGAGGTAGATTTTAATAATTCTCTTATGTTTTCAGATTCTTTATCAGACAAACCTCTTTTAGATTTAGTAGGAAGAGGATATTTAATAAATTATAAAAAAGGGCATGAAAAGTATGAAATATTAAATTGGAAATAAGAAAAGGTATCTAAAGTCTAAGACTTTTAGACACCTTTTTTTATTATATTATTTACTAAGTCTTTCTATAATTGTTGCAGTTACTGGAGGAATAACTTGTTTCTTTCTAGATAAAACTCCAGGTAAGAATACAGTAGAATCATTTAAAGTAACTTTAAAGGCTTCTTCAGCTATTTGAGGAGTATTTCCTGCAACTAAAAGTTGAGAACCTTCATTTATAATATCAGTAAGTAGCAGCATTATAACAGATAGTCCCATCTCCTTAGCCTTTTTATTCATATACTCAAGCATTTTTTCTTTTAAAGGCATAAATCCATCTATATCCATAGTATTAACTTGTGCAACACCTATTTTAACACCCTCAATAGTGAATGGTTTAAAATCTTGATTAAAGATTTCTTCAACTGATTTACCTTTTAATGAAGTTCCAGCTTTAAACATTTCTTTAGCAAAAGTTTCTGGATTTACTCCAGCAATTTCAGCTAATCTATTGCATATTTCAATATCTTGTGGAGTACATGTAGGTGATTTAAATAATAAAGTATCAGATATTATAGCACCACATAAAAGTCCAGCAACTTCTCTAGATGGAGTTAATCCATTTTCAAAGAATCTTTTAGCAACTATAGTTGATGTACTTCCTAAAGGCTCATTTCTAAAGTATATAGGGTTTCCAGTTTGTATATCTGCAACTCTATGATGATCTATTATTTCTAATATTTCAGCATCTTCAAGACCGTCTACAGATTGACCTCTTTCATTATGGTCAACTTGTATAACTTTTTTCTTGTGACTAGATATTAAATGGAATCTAGCAATAGTTCCTATAACTCTATTATGCTCATCTATAACAGGATAGTTGCTATATCTTGTTTCAGCCATTTTGACTTTAACATCTTCAACAAGTTCATCAGTTGAGAAAGAAACTAAATTTTCTTTAGCCATAACAAATCCTACTGGTAAGCTTTGAACTATAAGTCTAGCAGTTGAGAATGAGTCATGATTAGTTACTATAACACAAATATTTTTTTCTTTTGCTAAAGCAACAATTTTATCTGAAGGATTAAGACCACCTGTTATTATCATTAAAGAAACATTAAGATTTAACAATCTTTCTTGGGCCTCACTCCTATTTCCAACTATTGCAATATCACCTTCTGATATAAAATTAGTTAATGAATTAGGTTGCATTGCACCTACTACTATGTTTCCTGGGAAAACTTTAATTTTATCATTTATATTTATTATTTTAGCATCTAAAGTTTCAACTATATTTTTTAAGCTAGTATTACTTTTTGCTAAAATACATTTTTCCCATGTATTCATATATGTTCCTGTTATATCTGATGTTGAAAGCATACCAACTAATTGATTTTTTGAATCAGCTACAGGGATTGACTTAAGATTTTTTTCACTCATAATTGCCCAAGCTGTTTTTAAAGAAACATCAGGAGTTATAGGATTCATTCTATCAATGTTTAAATCCTCTATTTTAAGTTTCACTGTTTCTAATAATTTTGGTGTTTCAACATTATAATAATCTAAAATATATTGAGTTTCTTGACTTAATTTTCCAAGAACAACTGGTATAGTTGGTATATCTTGAGTTTTATTTTTAAATTCTGCATAGGATATAGCAGCACAAACAGAATCTGAATCAGGGTTTTTATGACCTGTTACGTATATGATATCTTTCATAATAATCATCGCTGATAAAAGCTTGCAATCTTATTTATAAGATATGCAATTTTCAGCGACTCACCTCACTTTCTTATATACAGTATTTTTTATAGATGTTTATCATAAGAATAGATTTATAACACAATAAAAAAATTGTAATATCTCTATTAATTATTTTAAAGGTTACATAAAAAAATGTAAAGTTTATT